>JAJYDZ010000071.1 GCA_021790415.1 Thermoplasmata archaeon
TTTCATCAACTATCATCAACGGAAACCTTGCATAGGTTGCAAGACGGTATGACAGTTTCGATGAGAGGAAATCCTTTCTCAATATCTGGACAAGCTTAACCGCCGTGATATAATATATGGATATATCAGAGAAAGCAGCCTGCATTCCAAGTGCAACGGATAAATGTGTTTTACCAACACCCGGTGGTCCAAGGAATACCACATTCTCATTATTGTGAATGAACCGCATGGTCATGAGATCGTTGATATGCTCCCTTTATTACTTGTACAGTATTAACGAGATATTATAATCATCATCCTATGGTTATATTGGTCATTCTGACGGCATTCAACTTTAACATTTGAGTAAATTGTTTCTTTAAAGATATATTCAATCAAGGATCAATAGTTCCCTATCTATCTAATATAACATTGAATGTATTAATCAGATCAATATATTTCTGACGCTTTGAAGAAAAAGTCTCTCAAAGGCCTATTTTAAAAGAAAAATGGTATTTTGGTCTCCTGTAAATATGATTCACAGATCATCTCATTTCTCGGGACTATCAGATACAGAAAACTCGGCAATAACACTATCTTGAGGGATTGAATGTTTCTGATTTATTTCTTCTTGGAAATCAGATATTGAAGATTTGTTATACACGCTTTCCTGTAGTATCCCTTTTAATACCATGCTTATGGCATAAATTGATAGGTATGAAGCGGTAAAAACGAATGCGCCAACAACTATTACTGCAAAGGACTCAAGTCCGAGCTGATAAAGCGCCGCAAAACCTCCGCCAAAAAGTAGACCATTTGGAAGATTTGAGGCTCCGGATGCACCTGCAAATGCGGTTTGTGTAAAAAATGCTATCATAAGAAGACCAAATATTCCTCCAACGGTATGACCCGGAAGTACTCCGACCGGATCGGTATACCATTTTGGCTTGGAAAATATTCTCTCTGCAAATACAAATATGGGCCCGCTTATGAGACCAATAATAACTGCACTTCCCGGACTCACATATCCTGCCAGAGGTGTTATGACAATGAGTCCCATTAGAACACCGTTCACACCATATAAGACTCCAGGATCCTCTTTGGAAATGAGGAATTTCGTCGCCATGGTTGAAACCATTGCGGATGCAGCAGCCAGAAATGTGGTTATTACCACTATCACGGTTTCATTTGTAAAAGCGAGTTCACTTCCTGGATTAAAGCCAAACCAGCCAACCCATAGAAGAAGAATTGAAAGCGTTAACCAGCCGGAATTCAAATTTATCTTTTCTACCAATGACTGTTTTAATCCTCTCCTCTTTTCTTCCTGCCATATTCTAATCATTATGGCAATTGCAGCGAACCCTGCAGCCGCATGCACCACCAACCCTCCCGCAAAGTCACGAACTCCCATCGTATACAACCAGCCGGTTGGATTCCAAATCCACGCTGCCGGCAATGTCCATATTAATGCAAAGTAGATTATTGCAAATATCATGAAAGCAGATAATTTAATCTTACGGAGCACCACAACGGCAACAAGTGCAAGTGTTACAGATGCGAAAGCAGTCTCAAAGAGAAAATATGTACCCAATGACAAGCCAGTATCAAAGAACTTTGTTCCGGTAAGCCAGAAAACGCTGGTCAATGATCCTGAAACGGTGGTAGAAAACATGCCGAGGAATATGTTGCTGTAAAAGGGATTTCCGATTACTCCACCGATGGTTGGAGCGAAGGCGATATTGAATCCTATCAATCCCATAAAGAACAATGCAAACCCCGTGATAATGAGGGTCTTGTATAGACTTCTGTCCATCCTGTGGCCAAGTTCACCAATTTCAAGAAATCCAACCGATATTGTCATGGTAAACACGAGAAGACCTGCAATCAAAACCCAGAGATTATTTATTAGATCAGTTTGCATCAAAATCACTTACGTCGGGGAATTAGGGATGATTATTTTAAATATCGTGTTGAATTATTAGTCACTTTTATGTTGATGCAGTTTCATATTCAATTTCACCAGACATGTGTGGAAGAAAGCCATAGATGGACAATGTCTAAATTATGATGAATAACGCCGGAAAAACCGGAATGAGAAATAATGCCTGTATGGCAGAAGACACAGCTATGGAAATTTATTCCATATTTGTTTGGATTCTTAGAAGCCACATTGTTCAACAGGTTAATCCTTTCTGCCTGAGATAGAGGAATAATGCGAGGATAGAGGGGATTAAGCCCACTGCAATATTGCTCATGAATTGTGCAATAAAACTTGACGCCTCAATATATCATGATTGTGATAGGTATTGTGCAGAAAGAATCATGTTTGTCATCGTGAAACCGACGTAAAATCCTATGGCGGTCAGACTATCCCCTAAACCTAAGACAGGAAGCGGTCCCACAAATGTGTAAGGTTGTGTATTCAAATTAGGGTGAAAATTTTAAAATTGGCAATCCTCTGCAAATTGAAAAGTAGTTTCCTTATGCCTCTTCTAACCATTTGCTTATACATTTTTGTACGTCATCAAAGTCTGGTAATACGCCCAGGATTATTTGTTTCAATTCCCTTTTATACGTTTTGCCTGTCTGGTCCAATCTTTTCATAAATTCATCGAAGTCAAAGTGCGTATGGTAATAGTCAAGCTTCTTGTTTACCAATACCTGGTCAAACTTAATCTTCTTTTTATAAATCAGATAATAGAGATCGTTTACATCCCTGGCTTTTTCACGTGTAAGTATTGCTCTAATCTTTTCTGCTCCCACCTCATCAAGATTCATTCCTTGGACTACCTTGACTGGAATATCGTATTGTGGAAAGTCTGCCATCAGGGATATCTTTGGAAGAATAATATCCTCCCTCGAGCTGATTTCCACATATACGATGCATCTGTCCTTTTCAGTGGTATTAAGGGGGCCGTTAATCATGAATCTTGCAGATAGACCAAGATTGTTATCTTTCATGATCTTAAATTCATTTTCGTAACCGTATAAATTCAAAGATCTGGAAACAAATTCAGGTAGCGTTTTCTTTATGGGAGCTGCAGCAGTGAAATCCAAATCCTCAGAAAATCTGTTCAGGCCATGAAAAATCCACAGATACGTTCCCCCTTTAAACACGAGAGGGTAATCGGAGACTATTGTGAGAATCAGACTCTGCACATAGTGCTTTTCCTGCTGCCATGGCCTCATGCCTGATAGTTTTGACAATTCTATTATTCTCTTTGAGTTGATCATCCAACCGCCTCCAGCAGCTTCAATCTTCCTTTGCCTTTGAATTTCTCCAAATAAGGCTTAAATTCTAACATCTCTTTGCTCCCAGTATATGGATCAATATCTTTTTTGGAAAAATAATTGAGGTAGTATCCATCCAGAAGCGCTTTTTCTACAGTTGCAACAAAGCAGTAACTTCTCCCTATTTTGTGGCGTTCATAACCAAACATGAGTGCCGAAGGAATCTTATGATATACCAGACCGAGGCCGACAAGCACGATGGAGTTCACGGGAGTTACAGATTGGACACTGTGCGGAGCCTGCTGCAGTACATTGTGAAACAGCAAAGCCGAGTGCAGTGATATATATGATGGTTCAATTAACTGAGAAGCTATCACTAGATCATTGGCTGCAAAAGAAATTTTTCCTCTTACCAAAGGAATAGCAAGACCACTTTTCCATAGGCGAGTCAGATAAACTGAAGCAGTGGTGTGATTTTTACCTGTTAAATTGGATAGCTGAGATGTTGTGTATACTGCCCTTTCAGACTCCAGAGCCATTTCCCTAATTTTATAAAGCGTAAGTTCTTTCATTGTTATCAGTCTGTTTATACAATATTGTTAATGTGGGATGACCATATAAGCTTAATCGATCTGCCGACAAGAATCTGGATTACATTTAATGAAATTGCCTGGATTAATGAATAACCCGCAGGGAGATAGAAACATCCTTCGGCATCATGAAGAACGATCTCGAGGGGGACAAGACATGACTGCAAATTCATGATTCGGTCAGGGGGATATCCTCAGAATTTTCACGGTATTATATCTCCATTAAGGTATTCTCAACATCTTGACGGAGAAAGGTCTCAATGGAAAGCCATTGACCAGTGAGTTTCATCCAGAGTTGCTCAACACAAATTTGATCAATCATTGCTTAAAAACAATATTCTAATGGATACCAAAGCAAGCGGAGAAGACGGAAGAGATTATGCGGATAAAGTTATTCTAAAAGATTCTGAGGAGCAAGCTTTTTACAGAGATACTTGTTCTCAGGAAAGTTGAATGTTATTTTAAGATTCAGGATCGTAAAATCCAACCACTATTTCCTTCGCAATTTTCCTTTTTCGGTTACAGACATGGATTCTAAATTTTTCTGAGAAGGTGTATGGAGTATCGGGATATTTGGTATCGGTTGTGAAATCATCGGAACATCATGACTTGGTACCAGTATGGCAGATTAACCATAGATATACTTTAATATAGCTACGGTTGATCAACTATAATGAAAATTCCATTGGCAAATCAACTGAAGAAAAGGCAGCAGGTTGAAACCGCGTTTCTTCAGGATGAAATCATAAGAATCATATATATGACCACAGAGGATTTGGTTTTGCATGGCGGGACGGCTATTTGGAGATGTTATTCTAGTAAGAGATTTTCTGAAGACCTTTACTTTTACTCATCCTCATTCCCAACTCTCACTAAACAGTTTGAAAAAAGGGCATCATCTCAAGGGCTTATGATTACAAAAATAAAGGATACGGGCAATGTTATAGTTTCCACTGTTTCAAACGGCAAAACAAGCGTGAAACTTGAGGTAAATCATGTAAGAAAGGTAGAAGGAACAATAACAACATATGAACTCACAGACGGTACGGAAATAGAAATACTAAGTCTCACACCTGATCAATTTATAGAAGAGAAAATTAACGCATATAGTGACAGGCGTTACATTAGAGACATATACGACATTTACCACCTGGTTAAATCATGCCGTATACTGGAATCTACCCGAACAAATCTTAGACAATTTTTGCAGAATATTCAGCATCCTGTGGATGAACCCATTCTCAAGTCAATCGTTTATATGGGGCTTGCGCCAACCTTTGATCGCATGGTTAACGAGATAGGGAGAAACATTGCATGAAGTTCATGAAGCAGTTTATAGAGGAGTTCAGCAAAAAGCCTGCCTTTGGAATTGATGAAGTTAAGACGTTCATTAGGAGGAGAAATGCATCTGAGGGATATCACAAACTTCTGATTCAGAACTTGCTTAAATCAGGTCGGATTTACAAAATAACCAGGGGTGCCTATACGTTCTACGACGAAGTACAATATGTCGGATTTGCTTTTCCTCCATTCTACTATGGCCTTGAGGATGCCCTTTCATTAAGGGGATTATGGGAACAGGAAACCAACCCTGTTATTATAACACCAAGAAAAGTGAGGAATGGGATTAGGCAATTCGACTCCCGTAACTATCTCGTGAGACGAATTAAGAGAGATATGTTCTTCGGATATACACTATTGAAATATGAACAATTTTACATCCCGGTATCTGACATAGAAAAAACCTTGATCGATCTGGTTTATTTTGATATAAGAATACCAGATGAAATTATTTCCACCGTGATCAAGAAAATGAATCGGGAAACTTTCAATAGCTACCTGACAGAATTACCGCAATATCTCTCAAACCGGATTAGAATTATTGTTCGCAAAAAGAAATGGTGAAGTGAAAGCAGTTACTCCTTTACGATTGGTGACCATTCCAAGTTGAGCAATAGATCGAAAATATATCTCTTCAGACTGATATGCATCAGTTAAATCTGCACATCTCCTGCCCTATCAAATCGATCATATTAGATCGCCCCTATTGTTTTCTTCTTGTTTTTAAGAACGACTGGGTATTCAAATCCTCATAGTATCAGTTCTGAAGTCCAGTTTCAATCCAATCATTTGAAGTATTTCCACTCCAATTATAGCTGGAAAATCTATATTTTCGAGAATTATAAATTCCGGTTCAGGAATTATAATCCCATTCAGTTTTAGATACTCGAATGTCAATGAACCATGTAATTCCTTGGACGATGACCCTGGTATAGAAACAGGAATTTCACTGTAAGATATAAATCCAAGTTGTTCTGGTCTAATTCCACTGGGTAATACAGCATTTATGTAGTTACCTTCAGCTCCAGAATCTATCAATGCGGAGAATTTGGCACTCTTGCTTGTGCCCTTTACTTCAATCTGTTCGATGATCAATCCCATGTGAAAGAGTGTCCTTATGTCGGGTTCTCTTTGAATGCCTCAACCTTTCTGGTAGAATCATTTATCACCAATGAGGCAATAATTCCTGCCTTTTGCTTTTTATCCCCAACTTCTATGTCTCTTGAATAGACAACAATAACACTCCAATAGCCCTGATAGAATTTTGCAGATGCAATCCTAGCTGGTCCGTCTATACCCAAATCCTTAAGGTGTTTTTCGACAACGAGTCTCACATCCTTAATATCCATCTGGACTTCCTGATCCATACTATATACATTATTGTGTCTTTAATAAACATTGTTTTGGATTGCCGTCATTAGATTTTCTATCAAAAATGCAATTCGAGAACAAAGTTTTAAGTTTTGATAAATATAATTATCTTCAAGATACTATATTTATGGGTCCGACCTGATTTAGACGTATGTCATATGAAGCAATACCAAGTTGAAATATTAAATGAAAAGCCTTATACCTTAAATTCTATTAGACAAATTATGAGATTCACGGTGGTCCTGGAAAAAGATGAGGACGGGGTATACGTAGCCACAGTTCCAGCTTTACCCGGATGCATATCAGATGGCAACAGTGTAGAAGAGGCTATGTCAAACATAAAGGAGGCTATTCGTGGATTTATAGAGGACATGAAAGCGGACGGAGAGACTATTCCTCACGATATAGACATAATCGGAAATGTTGAACTGAATGCCTAAACTCCCCTCCGTCTCTGGTAAGGATGCAGTAAAAGCTCTTTCTAAAGTTGGATTTGAATTCAGGCGGCAGGTTGGTAGTCATATGATACTGAAGCGAGAACTGGATGGAAAGAGAGTAGCGATTCCTAACCATGATGAATTACCTAAAGGTACGCTGAGAGCAATAATCCGGCAGTGCGATCTTACTGTTGAGGAGTTTGCCAAATTGCTGTAAAATCTCATGAATTTCAAAATCCATAATTCAAAGCAATTGGATTGAGATTAGTAGATCGACTATTCTTCGTCACTGGGCTTCTTTTTTCCTTTTTGAAACATAATCTCCAGGTATCATCTGAAATGCAATGTTGGCTCTGTTCCATGAGTTTATGCTTATTACCGCTCCAGTTAGTTCGACGAGTTCAACCTCGTTAAATTCTTTACTGACTTCCTCAAACAGTTCATTGGTGATGTGATTTTCAGAAATTAGAGTAACCGCCTCAGTCCACTTAAGTGCCATTTTTTCACGGTTCGTAAACTGTGGAGATTCTTGCCATGCATTTAGAAGAAAAATCCTCTGAGGAGATTCGCCAGATTCCATCGCATCCTTGGTATGCATATCTAGGCACCATGCGCATCCATTTATTTGGGATGCCCTTATTTCTACCAAGTCTAGAAGGCCTCTTTCTAGGTTGCTATTAGCCAGGTATCTTGAAAAGCCAAGCATTAGATC
>JAJYDZ010000072.1 GCA_021790415.1 Thermoplasmata archaeon
AAATTACTTTTAACATAAAATATGTATTGTAGTTTTGAAACATCATTAAACCACAAAGTCATGTCTAACTTCTCATTTATCTTTTTTTACCTCAAAAAATCCATTAATCCCAACAAGACCATTATTAATTCGCTCCATGCTCTCTCCAGACAGGAATTCTTTAAAGATTAGCGCTTTTCTGTACATTATCTCCTCAACAATTACTGAACTTAGTTTCACCACGTGTAAGGTCAGCTTTACAAGAAAAGTCCCTTTCAGGACAGATGTTTCTGAATGGTAGACTCTACTAGCTTAGATTGATAATTTTGGGTACTACAGGTACTTCACATCAAATACATTACCCCACAATACTTATATTAATCAATTTAGTTATTTATCAGAAAAGTTAATTTCCATCATTCAAGTGGCTCTCTAAAATAATATTTTATGAAAGTTCATCTTTCCTTTCAATAATCATCTGTATAAACTGGTACACATGCATTGAAAGGCCGGGGTTATCAGAGAATCCACATGCATCAAGTTCTGCCCCAGCAATAAGCGCCTTGGATCTGTCAACCACAATGTCAGTGGCAATAAGACCTTCTTTTCTGAACACCTTTGCGTTCTGCGGCACCCTTTTGTTAGGAGGCGTGACAAATATCACATTGACACCTCTCTTCATTGCATTATCCAGATTTTTTTTCAATTCTGTTCTAATATCTTTCACTCGGGGAGTACAAATTATTATCTCCTCCTCTGCCAGATTAATCAATTCTGCAAGTTTTTCAAGGACGACATTTTTGCCGTAAATTGTATAGATTAGCTGCGGGTCACCCTTTGAAGGCATAATATCTTGCAATTCATGTAGCTTAGAAAAGAGGTCCCTCATCTCACCCTGAAATCTTTTTTCTATGATATCGAGGTCTTCCAGTTTGAACATTTTCGGTCTGCCTTCAGTTTCCTTGGCAAAACCCTTCTGGACTAGAGATTCCATCACTTTATATGCTGAAGTTCTTGGTATTTTAGCAGTATCAGCAATGGTATCTGCATTAGCAACATTGTGATAAACAAGAGCAGCAAAGCCCTGGGCTTCATAGGAAGATAAACCCAGAATTCTAAGCATTTCAGTAATTTTAATTATTCTGTCGGATGTAGCTTCCATTGCTAATGATTCATTGTTAATTAATAGTCTTTACGATTTACAAGAATTAGTGAATTAATTTATATGTACATAAATCCACATTAAGTTCAAAGGTTAGATCTAGTGATAAGATATAGCTCATAGATTTTTAAGAATAATGCCATTAATCTCAACAACTAAGATTTTCTATATACATTCCAGTAATAATTTGAGGTAATAAAATTAAATTTCACAAATTATGATATTCTCTCATGTAATATACTAAGAATGACGTTTGATGATCTGCAGGATTACATATCATTTCTAAAGAAGAATAACGATCTAATATCCATTGAGGAGGAAGTTGATCCTTATTTAGAACTTACATACATTATGGACAGAGAGGAATATTCTGGCAGGAACAAGACTGTCATATTTCAAAATGTTAAGAATTCTCCATTACCAGTTATAGGCAATTTGTTTTCTGGGGAAAGAAAAATGGAATGGATCCTGGGACAAAAGCCATATGACATAGGAATGAAGCTTCGTAATTTGATTAGGCCACCCGGAGAATCGGAATCCATGATATCAAGAGGGCTGGAAATGCTCAGGGAGCTTTCAGGACTTAGACCCAAGATACACACATCATTACCCTCATCAACAAGGATACTGGATAAAGTAGATCTTGACAGATATCCAATATGTACCACATGGCCAAAAGATGGGGGGCCGTTCATTACACTTCCCATTGTCATTACAAAGAACCCTGCCACAGGTCAAAGAAATGCCGGTATGTATAGACTTCAAAAATTTGATAATGAAACCTTGGGAATGCACTGGCAAATCCATAAGGGGGGTTCGCAAAATATGCAGGACGCTAAGGAAAAGAAGGAAGTTATGGATGTTGCAGTTACGATAGGATCAGATCCATTGACCATTTTCTCTGCAGTTGCCCCTCTTCCAGATCCTTTTGACGAGTTCTCCTTTTCCGGGTTAATATCAGGTAACCGGATTGATCTTGTTAAGGGAAATTCTGTTAATCTAGAATACCCAATGAATTCAGAAATAGTTCTGGAGGGTTATGTTGATCCTTCTGAGACCAGAATTGAAGGCCCATTTGGTGATCACACAGGATATTATTCCCTAGAGGAGCAGTTTCCTGTATTTCATGTTAAGAGGATAATAGAGAAAAAAAATCCGATTTATCTAACAACCATTGTGGGTAAGCTTTGGCACGAGGATGTTACCATGGGAAAGGCTATAGAAAGGATGTTCCTGCCCCTCATTCAGTTGCAAATACCTGAGATTGTTGATCTTAACACAATGGAAGAGGCAGTCTTTCACAACATGGTTGTGGTGTCAATAAAGAAGAGATATCCGGGACATGCAAGAAAGGTTATGTTCTCAATATGGGGAACAGGACAACTGATGTTCTCCAAGTTTGTCCTGGTGGTTGATGACGATATTAACATACACGATAGAAAACAGGTTATATGGGCAATGACAACCAGAGTCGATCCAGCTAGAGACATTACAATTATTCCAAGAACCCAAACTGATGCACTAGACCATGCATCTGAGATGTTTAATTTCGGATCAAAGATAGGAATAGACGCTACCAGAAAGTGGAAAGAAGAAGGATTCAACAGAATATGGCCTGATGTCATGGAAATGGATCAGGATGTAATTAAAAAATGCGAAGCGATACTTGAAAGGTATAAAAGATGAAATTTAAGGAAATTGCAGACTATATAAAGCTGGAACACACGGTATTCGACATACCGTTCATAGTGTCAGGAAGCTTTATCGCAGCCGATGGTTATCCAGGAACCCTCGTTCTTATTCTGGTAATATTGGCAGGAAGTTTTGCAAGGGCAACGGGTATGTCCATCAATAGGATATTGGGAAGAAGATATGATATAATAAACCCAAGGAAAAAAGACTGGGCTCTCGTAAAAGGTTCATTTACAATTAATAGGGCTATCTGGTTCACGGTAATATCGGCTTTCTTGTTTGAAACCTGTACCTTTTTACTTAACAGACTTGTTTTTGAATTATCTCCAATTGTTCTAGCACTGTTCATAATAGATCCACTTCTCAAAAAAATAACAATGCTTCGTCATTTCTTTATGGGGCTGGTCATCGGGGTCGGTGTTATGGCAGGATACCTTGCAGTTGACCCATCATTCCCAGCAATACCTGAAATTTATATTCTCATACTTGCCACTGGTCTATGGATTGCAGGGTTTGATATGATATATACTATACCGGATATTGAGTACGACAGGCAAAACGGATTGAAGACCGTTATGAGCAGAAGCGGCATAAAGAAGGGGATGCATTATTCGGAAACAGTACATGCAGTTACAGGGGCACTTTTCCTGTCAATAGCATACTTCATAAAGTCCTATATATATTTGGCGGCTGCCACGGTAATCATTCTACTCATCATATACCAGCACGTTATATTAAAGCCGGACGATCCAAAATCAATAAGAGTTTCATTTCTCAACTCAAACTCTTTCATAGGCTTCATATTTCTGGCTGGCGTTATTCTTTCTATATATGTTCATTGACAAGACTATTTTTAGTTCCTCTAACAGAACGTCCGAAAAACGAAAATAGGATTATAGAGAAAACACCAAACAAGTCGAGTGATGCCCAAAGTTGTAGGCCGTTATAATTGAATATAAACATAAAAAATGTTCCGATGGATGGTCCCAGTGCTCTGCCCACATTATTTATCATAGAATTAAATCCGTTATATCTTGCTACTTTTTCCTTAGGCGCTATTTTTGATACAATGGAGCTTATTCCTGGTGAGCTTAAGTTCTCCCCTATTGTTATAATGACCATGTCTACGATGAACGCAGTGAGACTTGATGAAAAAGCGGAAAGAAGATAACCCACGGAATAAAAGATCATTCCGAGTTCCATGGAAAAAAGATCGCTTATCTTTCTGGTTATTCTAGTGGTGGGAAATTGGCCAAGTACTACAACAACTCCATTTACTGCATAAATATATCCTATTTCATAAGGAAGAACGTTGCCTCTAAGAACTGCATACGAAGGAAAGGTTACACTGAATTGAGATGAAACGACAGTCATGAAAAAGGTTCCTATTGAAAAAATTATGAGGAATCTGTCAAAAGAGATGTATTGTCTTTTTTCTTTGGTATTAGGATCTTCAGCCTTATGCGTATGATTTAAAAATAAAAGTACAATAAGTAATTGTAATAGTAATGTTATTGCTGAAAAGAGGAATATGTTTCCCACTCCGGAACTGTATAGGAATGAACCCAGGACAGGGCCAATAGCCCACCCTAGATTTGTTAAAATCCTGTAAATAGAATAACCTTCCCTACGATTTTCAACCGTAGTTACATCTGCAACTATGGCTGAGGTTGCGGGAAAGGTAAGGGATCCTGATATGGACGATATTATGAAAATTATGGCTATATACAGGGCCATGACATTGCTATCTACCATTAAATAAACCGTAAAATACGTTAAAAAGCCAATTGCACTGCCTATCAATATGGTCTTCTTCCTGCCCAGTAGATCACCAAGTGTTCCCCCAACAAGACTGAATGCCATGGATACTGCAGCTATAGCCGTAAATATTGCTCCTACATAGAGAATGGGCACTCCCAGATTGACTTCAAAAAATATTGCAAGGAATGGCCAAGTTGAGCCTATTCCAAAGGATCTAATCATGGAGGCTAAACCAGCTACCCAAAAGGATCTGTTATAGTTCTTCATGAGTTTGATAATATGAGGTTTCTGCGTAAGCACTAAGTTAACCAATCTATTTATTCATTTGTTAAACAATGAGAATAATCCAAAAGAAGTAATAATAATTCCCAGTCTGCTAAATATAAAATTATTTTGGATATTTATCTTTGTAAACTTTGATGGATTGCTTTATTTCCTCATAGGCCTCTTCCTTAGAACCAAAACCATCAACAGATGTTTTTTTGCCCTCTAGCAGTTTATAGGTTTCAAAGAAGTTCTTGAATTCCTTAAGAAGATGTGGATTCAGGTCGTCCATTGACTTTACATGTGAAAAAGCAGGATCTTTTGAAGGAACTGCTATTATCTTGTTATCTTTATCTCCTGCATCAATCATATGCATAATGCCGATGGGTCTTGCCTTAAGCATGATTCCAGGATATGTCGGAAAGCTCATGACGACAACCACATCTATAGGGTCTCCATCGTCATAAAGTGTATGAGGGATTAAACCATAATCTGCAGGATAAACAACAGATGAATGCAGTACACGGTCAAGCACTATGCCATTATAGTCCTTGCTGATTTCATACTTGTTTCTGCTGCCTTTAGGAGTTTCTATTATCACGTTCACTTCTTCAGGTGCCTTTTCGCCAGGCCCTATCGCATGCCATAAACTTTCATTTGCCATTAAAACTACAGGGAAATTTCTATCTTAAACATTACCATACGCTTGTTATTTCATCAGTTCAATGGTTTCCCGTACCACAGCAGCACCTTCACTTCCCTGAGCTATTTCCGACTTCTTATTGTTCACAAGATCAACAAATGCACTAACTTCAGATTCGTATAAGCTCATGCTATCGTTGAATATCTTTTCTACTTTCCCATTGACTCTCAATTCTCCCGTAATTTTGGTTCCAAATATATTGTTTCCTTCAATTGTCCCTCTTGTTCCAAAAATTCTTATGGAATTGTCTGGTACGGAATATTTCCTTGACGTATTTATACTTCCCAAAGTACTTCCAAATCTCAGAATCCCAACTCTGGTATCATCAACGATCCTCCCAGGAGGTGAACCCATACCCTTAACTTCATCCGGTTCTCTCTCCATTATATAATTAAGAAAGTCCAAAACATGAACACCCATGCCCATTATGGCACCCCCGCCAACTTTTTCATCCTCGTTCCACCATGAAGATTCAGGGTTTGCTCTGGTTCCTTGAGAATAGGATCCCCATGATGCCTCCATATAACTTATCTCTCCCATGGAATCATTATTTAATTTTTCCTTAATCATTTTCGCGACGGGATGAAACCTCATGTGAAATCCTATCCCAAGCTTCAGATTCATTTCTTTGGAATATTTTACCAGTTCCTCCGCGTGCTCCATCTTCAAGGTCATGGGCTTTTCAAGAAGAACATGTTTTCCATGTCTGAATGATGCCATGGAATAATTATAGTGCAGAAAATTTGGCGAACTAATATAGACAGCGTCCAAGTCTTCCTTCAAAAGCTCCTCAAGAACGCCGTGCTGATTGCATCCGTATTTTTTTGAAAATTCACTTGCCTTATTTTGGTTTGTACTATAAACCCCGCCAATCTCGTTTCCTGAAGATATGATTGCAGGTACCACCCGGTTTATTGCATGATTTCCCAGACTTACTATGCCAAACTTCATGAATTTCTATTATCTTATGAGATTTAACATTTCCTAAAAGATTTCATCTACATTTGTCAAATGACAAGCTGATTATATTGCATAAAAAATTCATTAGATTAAAAGAGCCTGAGGCTTCAAAAGTTCTCTCTATTTTTGTGGGTACATATAACTTCTAAAGTCATGGGGTCTTAATTCATTTTGAATTAATGAGTGAGTATAGGAGTCGCTTAGAATATCTGGAAAGTGAAAAATGAGAATAAGAGCCAAAAGAATTTACTGATATGAGACCGTCCATGCCATTGATTCCCTTTCCCATTTCCATCCTTAGGCTTTTTTCCCCCTCATCAACTATTGAGCTGTAATGAAACTCATGCCCTCTTACAATATCGTTTTTCTTGAAGAGTGGGCTATCTTTAACAACCTTCATTTGTGTATAGCCTATGGTTAGAATTCCATTCTTCTCTACAGTCCCCCTAAATATACCTAACATTCTCTTCGTCCCGTTGGCTGTTTCAATACAAGATTCCATATACATTAAACCACCACATTCTCCCACGATGATCTTCCCTGATTCAGAGGAATCTCTTATGTAATCCAAGGTCTTATAACTCCGGGATAACTCGTCGGAATAGAGTTCAGGGTAACCTCCTCCCAGATAAATGAAATCTGCATCTTCAGGGACTTCATTCTTCAGTGGTGAAAAATAAGAAACATTTCCAATTTTTCTAAGAGTGTCCATAGAATCCTCATAGTAGAAGTTAAATGCAGAATCTTTAGCTACATATATATTATAATTTCCAGTCACCGGAGTATTCATCTTAAGATCTGCTGATTGATATTTGATTTCAGGCAAATCCTCCAGGAAATCAAGGTTGATGAATTTAGAGACCTTTGTGGCAATATCTCTGATTTTTTCATTTGGTATCTCCGTGGATAATCCAAGATGCCTTTCTGGGAGCTCGAATTCCTTACTGTGTGGGATAGCTCCTATGATCTTTATACCATGATCAATAAATGGCTTTGAGACCATTTCAAGATGTCTTTCACCGGCATAATTGTTGATTATGACTCCGATGCATAGGCCCGTTATGAAAGACTTTGCCATATAGTAACCAGATTCTG
>JAJYDZ010000073.1 GCA_021790415.1 Thermoplasmata archaeon
GTATATGATTATATAGCGGTCTACAAAACAAAACATATGCTCACAATTGCAGAGGCTTCAGCCAATTCATCCATACCACTCTTCTTCATTATACCAAAAAGGGCAAATTTTAAGTTCAGTGGGCTAAACCTTCATAAGGGCGATGAGGAGAAGGAGGAGAAAAGCGATGTGCTCATCCTTGGATTTGGAGATATAGCACTTCCCAATGTGCTTGTGGTATCATCCTATCTCTATGGCGGTGTTAACTGGATATATTTCGCAATGCTTCCGTTGATTGGGGGAATTATGGGAATGATAGCGCTATTTCTCTATATAAAGAGACCCGCACCCGGTCTTCCTCTTATAAATGGAGGAGTTATCGCAGGATTTGTAATTGCATTTCTTTACGTTTTATTTGCTTTGAAATGAAGAGCGTCAGAGGTTATTGATTTTCTTTTAGATTCAGTGGAGAAAAACCCTTTTTCCGGTAAAAATCATACCGATGCCCGCTTTCTGGCATGCCTCAATTACATCCTTATCTCTAATGGATCCACCAGGTTGTATTATGCTGCATACTCCATGCTCAGCGGCAATCTCCACATTATCAACAAATGGAAGGTAGGCGTCAGAAGCAAGCGATGATCCCCTGACCTTATCGCCAGCTCTTGAAATTGCAATTCTTAAAGCCTCAACTCTAGAGGTTTGACCTGCTCCTATTCCAACTGTTTTTTTATCCTTGACAAGTACCATAGCATTACTTCTGCAATGAGCTACAACCCTCCATGCAAAAAGCAAATCCTCCATTTGAACATTGTCCACATTTCCGGTTACCACCTTGAGTTCATCAGGATTAGAATTTTGCAGTGTTTGAACAAGAACTGAATTATAGATACTTCTTATTCTTATTTTTGACTGTCCCTTTTCATAAGTAACGATTCTCAAGTTCTTCTTCTTTGATATTATCTCTAAAGCATCGCTTGAAAAGGAAGGTGCCATGACTACCTCAACAAACAGATCCTTCATGTTTTCTGCGCATTTTGAATCAAACTCCCTGTTAACACAAATTACGGACCCATATGCAGATTCCCTGTCCGCATTAATGGCATTGAGCAATGCTTCGTGTATGTTTGATGAACTGGCCACACCGCATGGACTGTTGTGCTTTACAACCACTGCAGTAGGTTCATTAAAATCATCACACGTTTCGAGTGCAGATGAAGCATCAAGGTAATTGTTATAGGACATCTCCTTTCCATGTTCAATATTCCATTTACCCGTTCCTTGCAATGGATAAATATGTCCTTCCTGATCAGGGTTTTCTCCATATCTTAACCGCTTTCCTTTATTCAAAGCAAGGACAAAGTTATCAGACTCAATCTTATATTTCTCCGAGAGACCTCTGGCTATCATAGAATCGTATGTGGCTGTTAATCCAAAGGCCTTCACGGCAAGGCGTCTTCTAAGATCTTCACTTATGGAACCATATTTTGCCATATCTCCCTCTATGAGAGGATAATCATCTGGTTCGACAACAACTGCAACCCGGGAATTATTTTTCGCAGCGCCTCTAATTAAACTGACCCCTCCAATGTCGATATTTTCAATCATACTGTTTAAATTGCCTTGTAAAAGATGTTTCTCAAATGGATAGAGATTGCAGATAACCATATGAAAAACGGGATACCCCATTTTTTTAACTTCAATATTATCCATATCATTGTCTCTGGAAAGAATACCTGAGAAAATAGCAGGATGAAGCGTTTTAACTCTTCCTTCAAGAAGATTTTCGAATCCTGTGAGATCTGAGGTATTCACACTTTGAATTCCATTTTCAGAGAGAAACTTAAATGTTCCCCCTGAAGCATATATATTGTGATCATTCCAATGAATATTTTTTAAAAATTCCACAAGTCCTTTCTTATCGTAGACACTTACGAGAATGTTCATTTGATTAGCATTAATTCATAGGTTAAAACCTTATGATAATTACTGACAGTAATAAGTTTTATTTCAGGGTAATTTAAATCACTTAGCAACAAAACATTTTATAAAGAACGAAAATTAGCCGTGGAGATAACAATGGAAAGAAACATTTCTGTGGAAGCATTAAAACAGACAGCGACATTTAACAGAGAAGTAGAGCTCGTAGAAAGAAAAGGAATTGGTCATCCTGATAGTGTATCAGATGGTCTGGCAGAAGCTGTCAGTCGTGAATTGAGCAAATATTACATTAAGAATTATGGGAGGATATTACACCATAATACTGATCAGGTTGAAATCGTTGGGGGACAGTCTGCACCTGCATTTAAGGGAGGTTCTGTTCTTGAGCCGACATACATTCTATTGAGCGGAAGGGCAACCACCTCCGTAGATGGTGTAAGGATACCGTTCAAATCGATCTCAATAAAGGCGGCAAAGGAATATCTTAGAAGCAATTTCAAGCACCTTGATCTTGATGGTGATGTCATGATTGATTCAAGAATCGGTCATGGATCAGTAGATTTAAGAGAAGTTTACGACACATCAAAACACAGGGCAAACGATACATCATTTGGGGTAGGGTTTGCACCCTTCACAGACACGGAGACGCTTGTGAAGGAGACGGAGAACTATATCAACGGAAAGTTAAAGGAGAAGCTTCCAGCAATCGGATACGATGTAAAGGTTATGGGTTACAGGCAGAAGGACACGATCAACCTGACTATCGCTGCTGCTTATGTGGACAAATTTGTAAAGGATAGC
This sequence comes from Thermoplasmata archaeon, assembly GCA_021790415.1. The sequence goes on from JAJYDZ010000073.1 coordinate 2,722, forward strand.
GATGAATATTTTTCAATCAAGGAGGAGCTGATTAATCTCGTAAAAGATAATGCTGTGAAAAAGACAGATAAGCAGGTCAAGGTTTTTGTAAATACTGCAGATAAGGAGGACGGAAATAAAACGGGCCACTATCTCACAGTAACAGGATTGTCCATGGAAAATGGAGATGACGGTTCAGTGGGAAGGGGAAACAGGGTTAATGGAGTTATAACGCCATACAAACCAATGAGTATGGAGGCTGCAGCTGGTAAGAATCCGGTTACTCACGTTGGAAAACTGTATAATTGTCTCTCCAATATTATTGGAAACGAAATAGTGAAGGAGTGCGGCGGAGATGTTCAGGAGGTCTTTGTAAGGATTGTTTCTCAGATTGGAAGACCAATAGATTACCCCCACGTAGCAAGTATTCAGGTAATTTATGCTCCAAATGTTGATGAATCAAAGCACAAAAAGAACATTACCAGAATAGCCGATGAGAAACTTGAGAAAATTTCAGACCTGACAAACATGTTCATAGAAGAAAAAATCAAGACCTTCTAGGCAACAAAATTTTAACCCATATAACCATATATTTTTTGTGAAATTTGGAAATTCTGAGATTTATATTTTCAACGATGGCACATTCACACTGGATACAGGCGCTGCATTTGGCATAATTCCAAAGAATGTCTGGTCAAAGCATATAACTGCCAATACTGAGGGAAGAGTTCCTCTCCAAACAAACATTCCCGTTATTGTGGGCAAGGAGAATGGATTTATAATCGATACTGGACTGGGAAAGCATCCAGATCCTCTAAAGAGCAAATGGTTTCAGGTGGAAAAAAAATCAGATCTATCGTTAACTCTTTCTGAAACAGGTATCGACCAAAAAATAACACATATTCTTCACAGCCATATGCATTTTGATCATATGGGTCATACATTTGAGAGAGATCAAAATAATGCTTATTTTTTGAAGAATGCTATACCTGTTATAAACAAAAGAGAACTAGCTAATTTCAAAAAACCTAATGAATTTACTAAGGGAAGTTACATTCAATGGGATAAGGATTTTGCAAAACGAAAAAGCAGGATCGTTGAGGGGACAACAAGAATATCAGGTGGAATGAAAATCATTGAAACCTCTGGACACACTAGCGGTCACTGCGTATTCCAATATGAAGATGGAGATCAGAAATTTACATATTTCGGCGATTTGGTTCCAAACACATTCTACCTTAAGGCAGGATATCTCACAGCAATAGATACATACCCAATGGAAACCATAATTCAAAAGAAAAAACTTATAAAACAGGCAATAAGAGACAGGAGACTCTGCCTTTTCAGCCACGATATGAAGGTTAGCGCCGCATATCTGTCAGGTGACGAATCAAATCCTGAAATTGAACCGGTAAACATAAACGAATAGATCAGATCTTTGCTTCATTCACCCCAGAAAGAACCATATCCATAAGTATCTCTGCTATGTCTATGGAATACAACCCAATTCTTGAGATTTCCTCGGCAATTGATGAAGATAATAGATTGGAATTCCCTGAAACTCTCGCCCTTATTTCATTACGCTCCTTAACAATATCCTTTCTCGTTTCAATTAGTGAATTTAATGCCGAAAGATCTTTCCGGTTGTATTGTTCGATGCACTTCATAAACAGGTCATTGCTAGATTTCAGAAATTTAATAATATCGCCGTCAATGGTATCATGTCTATCCTCATCATTCGATTCGAGAAACAGGCATATGTTAACGGTATGATCTGCAATCCTTTCCATAATTCTGGAGAGCAGGAGCAGGAATATTACAGAATGATCCTCTGCTGATTTTTTCATTACTTCCTTCATCATATAAAAATGATAACGGTCAACCTCGTCATCTCTTGAAATAATGCTTTGTCTTAGTTCAATATCATTTTCTTCCAGAACCCTTAGCGTATCGGTTATCATTGTTTCCACATTTAGAGCCATTCTTCTAAAAGACTTAGCCATTGGAAAAGAACTGGAATCGAGGACATTTTGAAGCATCATGCTCTTTGCAGTCTCCTCGAAAATTTCTACACCCATGACAAGCTTTGAGAAACTCTTTATCTCATTCCTTGCCTTTTCGTCCATGTAGGACGAACTTCTCACAATCAGGTTGTCAAAACCAGCAATATAATACGAAGTGAGTGCTCTGTGAATCGCCTCTTTAGGCGTGGATGATCCAATTTCAAGGACCCTAGTTATTTCATCTCTTGACGAAGAATCCTTTCTAAGGACAAGTCGGTTTCCAAGATCCTCAATCTGTATGGCATTTCCTTTCTTTACATTGTTTCTATTTGTCCACTCATGAGGTAATGATACGACGAAGGTTGCACCACCAGTTAACTGAACCCTCCGGTTATATTCTGCCATATATGGAAATAGTAAAGGGTTTAATTGAATTTACTGATTTAAAATTCTCTTTCGGTAAGCATTGCTATGGGACAAACTTCTGGCAAACATAATTCCTCCTGCTAGGATTATTTCAAAAAAGAGTACGTAAAGAGGGAGATAATCTATTAAAAGATAGAAATAGAATAATTCACCTGTTATATCCAGTGGGCCCTTCACTACATTTGAGGTTACGTTAAAAGTTGAAGATGAACCTATGAGGTTTGTCTGAATATAATAGATTCCAGTTGGCAATGATGATACGGTAAAGTTAAGGTAGACTAAGCCAGAAGCAGGCACATTTATATCACTAAGATTATAATATTTATAAAGTGATGCTCCTGATATTGTATCGCTTATAATTGCTATGGACGGCATGTATGACTGATTATCTGGAACTGATGATATTACTGATGAAATGTTAAATTCATTATGTACGCCATTGAACGGAGAAATTGTTGTTGTTATGGAACCTCCGTTGCTGGTGCTGAGCGTTTGTGGGCCAGGGTTTGTATAGGAATATGGAAAAGCAATAGTTACGGCAACTAGCCAAATTACAAAGAACAGGGCAAGACCATAAAGAAGTCTCTTTTTCACTCCATAATACCCGGTATAATGCATTGATAGAAAAACGGCAAATGGAATAAGATATGGAATAAAGAGATTCTGGAAATATATTCCAAGAAATTCAAGCATAGCTGCTGATAATATTGCCAGAAGAGGCATTGCGACTTTCTGGTTTTTATGCAGCCATTCCTGTGCTGTCTCTAAAGTAATTTGCAATAAACTGCTATATCTCTTTGCTATAAATATTGATTGAATAACATCAATTACTGAATAGAATAGTTGATACTAAACATATTATTTGCAATAATATTTATAGGCATCACAAATTAACAATCAATGCTTCCTACCATTGAAGAAATAGGCAAAATGAGAAAAAATCTTGGTATAAGTCAAAAAGAGTTAGCGAGAACCTGCGGGGTGAGTCAGTCATATATTGCAAGAATGGAAAAAGGATCCATTAACCCCACGTATGATAAGATAAGGAAGATATATGATTATCTTTCTGTGTTCAGTCGTAAAGCAGAATCTTTTGATCTAATTGCAAGCAAGATTATGTCTAAATCAGTAATAACATGCCATTTCAACGATCCCATAATTTCTGCCCTTAACACAATGAGGGAAAAGGGTTATTCGCAACTACCAGTTGTGAATGGAGAGAACAAAATCATGGGCACAATAACAGAGGCAGATGTGAATGAAATACTTCTCAAGGGAACTCCTATTGACTCTTTGAAAAACCTCAGTGTAAGAAAAGTAATGGGTCCGACACTTCCACAGATGCCTTTGAATACACCGGTAAGTGTCATATATCCCATATTAAGGTTCTCCAATGCAGTACTCATTATGGATGGTGGTGAACTGAAAGGAATAATATCAAAGGCAGATATACTGAAGGCAGTAGAGTTATATGGTGAACGTTCTTTATGAAATAATACAGGGAATAATCCTATTTATCCCTGCTTTTATATCAAATCCAGGTGCGGTGATTACAGGTGGAATCGGGAAGATGGACTTCGGAAAGAATTTTATGGATGGTAGAAGAATTTTTGGAGATGGAAAAACCATAAGTGGATTTTTTGGTGGTTCTTTCATAGGGATACTTTTTGGTATTGTTCTTTTCGAAATAATATTCCTAACAAAAGCGCTTGAATTAAATTATGGTAGTAATATCTTCGAGGCACTCATTCCAATTGCAGCAATGAGCTTCGGTTCATTAGTCGGAGACCTCTTAGGTTCATTTACAAAGCGAAGAATCGGTATGAAAAGCGGTTCCAAGGGAAATTTGCTCGATCAATGGCCATTTGTCCTTTCTGCAACTCTATTTTTATTCATATTCTCCCCTAGTTTTTTCTATGCTGCCTACGCATATCTCATTCCAATCATTGTTATACTTATCCTGACACCGCCTCTGCATAGATCAGTAAATATATTGGCTTTTAAATTACACAGGAAGGATGTACCTTGGTAGACGAATACAAAATGGTAGTTGCCATTAGAAAGGATCTTGACATTGGAAAGGGGAAGATGGCTGCACAGGTGGCTCACGCTGCTGTGAATCTTGCACTATATTCGGAAAAGAAGAATACAAAAGTCTTCAGGAACTGGGAATCAATGGGTGCAAAAAAGGTTGTAGTAAGAGTTTCAGGGCTGGAGGAGTTGTACAGACTCAAGCAGATGGCTGAGGATAAGGGACTGTCAACATCCTTAATATCTGATGCAGGGTTGACTCAAATTCCTCCAGGGACAGTCACATGTCTTGGAATTGGTCCTGCGGAATCATCCGTAATAGATGATATTACAGGAAATCTCCCATTGTGGTAGACCCCTGTTATTTCGCAAAACGCTAATAATTAGTAAGATTTCTACAAAAAACTTGT
>JAJYDZ010000074.1 GCA_021790415.1 Thermoplasmata archaeon
AATTATCAACTTTCCTTGCCTTTATATCAGATCTGATATTCTTTAGAAATCTCTCTGAGAATCTGAACCTGTTCAATGCAATGATCTCGTCTCCGGGGTAAATGCCTGCCTTCTGGGCAGGAGAGTTTTCAATGACCCCTTCTACATTTATTTTGGAGTTATTTATGCCGCAGATAATACCTAGAAATCCCTTTTCCTTTACTTCGTCATCCTCATTTTTTGCATATGATCTTACGATCTTGAAACCTATTCTCTTCAGTTCGTTGTCGAAATCTATGGGCTCGACTCCCCTTACATATTTAGTGAAGAAGGGTGTAAAATCAAGGCCTGATACCTCGTGAAGACTGGCAAGTAAATCCTTTTCTGTAAAACCTTTGCCATCTCGATTGTACTTTTCAAATAATAGACGGAAGAGATCATCCAAGCTTTTCTGTCCATTTGTATGCTCAATTATTCGTGCATCGATCATAAAGCCGAGAATCTCTCCCTTAAGGTAATAAGACACATAGCTGTTAATATTGTTTGGAGAAGGACGATACAATTTTATCCATGAATCAAAGGATGAATCTGACGCTGATTCATACTTGCTCCCCGGTAGAAATTCGTAATATCTAATATATTCCATAAGGTGTTTGAAATATTCTTCCTCTTTTACAATTCCAGTTCTGTAGAGGTGAATCCACTCATAGAATGAGGTAATACCCTCTGAAACCCACAGCAAAGTAGTATAGTTTTCTTCCTTGTAATTAAAAGGCATCAGTTCTATTGGTCTGATCCTCTTAACATTCCATAAGTGGAAAAATTCGTGTGATACCGTTGACAGAAATTCAATATATTTTTTTCTTGGTGAAAACTGATATCTGTCGGTTTCAATAGTAGTTGAATTAAGATGTTCAAGCCCTCCTCCCTGGTTATCAAGAATGTGAATAATGAAAACATAGCGCTTATATGGAAGATTTCCAAACTGAGCCTTATAACTTTCAACAATCTTTTTTGTGTCCTGAACCAGCTGATCAGGGTCCTCATTACCTCTTCCATAGAGAGCTATCTCATGCTCCTTTCCATCAACTGAGAATGTTAAAGAACGATGAGTTCCTATTTCCATTGGAGAATCAACAAGAATATCGTAATTGGTTGCCCTGTACTTATTGTCACCAGTTTTTTCCAAACCTGTTGATATTTTCCATTCTCCATATGGCTTTACCATTACTTCCAACGATTGATCCTTATATCCTTCGATGTACATAAAAACGCTTGTACCATTAAGATATCCATGGGTAGAATCTAAATGACTTGTGTGAACACTTAATTCACCAGCAAAAACTTCGTATGAAATAATAAAGTTTTTATGATTTCCATTGAGTATTTTCCATGAGGATTTATCCTTTCTCTGGATATCTATGGGTTCATTATCCTTACTCCTCGCCCTAAGTAACCTAACATTTCTGGCGAAGTCCATGATATGATATGATCCTGGTGTCCATGACGGCATTGTAACAAGCACTGAATCTTCAGAAACCCCTTCCACGTCCATTGTAACCTGGAAAAATCCATTCTGAGGCTCCTTCATTTCAAGAATATAACTTAATTTCATTGAACCTTCCCATCTACAGATTTCCTTACGATTTAAATTTTATCACTAAAATCCACACTAAGAATATACAATTGTGTTTATGTTACTAGTACCGGTTTTCCCGTCATTAATTTTTCGTTTTAACCTTCATTTCCTCTGCAAGATATTCAGTGAAATAGCTTATAACTATATCTGCTCCAGCTCGGAAGATGCTGAGTGTGCTTTCTTCAATGGCTGATTCGTTCAGAAATTTTCTTTCTACTGCGTTTTTTATCATCTGGTATTCCCCACTGACACTATAAGCCACAAGTGGGTGATCAAATCTTTCTCTTGCCTCTCTTATAATATCCAGATAAAATAGTGCAGGTTTTACCATTATCATATCTGCACCTTCCTCTACATCAAGTGCAATTTCCCTCATTGCCTCCCTTCTGTTGGCGGTATTCATCTGATATGTCCTTCTGTCCCCAAAAGATGGCGCTGATTTTGCAGCTTCTCTGAACGGACCATATAGACTTGAACTGTATTTTGCACTATAAGCCATCACTGGAACATTCTCAAACCCTGATTTATCAAGATATTCACGTATCTTTTTAACTTGGCCATCCATCATTCCAGATGGTGCTATTATATCCGCGCCACTTTGAGCTTGTGAAACAGCTATCCTTCCATAAACGTTCAGGGTAAAGTCGTTATCAACATAGTTTCCTTTCAATATGCCACAATGACCATGACTTGTGTATTCGCACATGCACAAATCTGTTATTACCCCGATCCCTCTTTCTCTGAATATTGGCACTGCCCTCTGGATTATTCCATCTTCATTATAGGCTTCACTTCCTTCAGTATCCTTAATTTTAGGTATTCCGAATAGAAGAACCCACTTAATACCAAGTTCCTTCAGTTGCGTTGCATAGGCTTCGGCTGAATTCAAAGAATGTTGATAAATCCCTGACATTGATTCAATCTTCTTCCTGTCAGTTAATGACTCGTCTATGAACACTGGCATCACCATATGGGCCATATCAATGGAAGTTTCTGAAACAAGTTCTCTCATATTCTCATTTAAACGCAAACGCCTCAACCGTATGTTTGGATACATAATAGAACAGTGAAAGCTTGAAATTAAGTTTTATCCCATCTCAATGAAAAATAATTAATTTATCTCTGTAAGTTTAATAACTGGCCATCCTTCCTTGTCCTTATCTATGTTCATAACAAAGATCTTATTTGTGCCAGAAGAGACCAGAATAGACCCAGATACCTCAGAGAAGTGAATAGTAAGACCTGAATAATGACTTAATTTTTCATAATATTCATTATCAGCCACTATGACGACTATACCAGTAATTCTAATTTCATTAATTATATTGATAAGTTCCCCTATGAAATTTTGACCATAAGTAAATGAAAGGAAATCTGTTGAAAAAATGTATACATTTGGCCTTACAGATGAAGACATGAAAAAGTCTATAACCTCATTTGGGAAATCGGCGAACATGCTCTTTCCTTCAAGATTAATCACATATGGATTTGATCGTTTTGTTCTTTCAGCTGTTATATAGTGTTTCAATAAATCAGAATCCACGACTGAAACCAGTGTTCTTGATGTCTCATAGCTGCTGGAAGTAACATCAATAACACCTCTTCCTTCGGATATTGTCTGTTTTATTAAGTTATTTTTGAAAAGATTTACTGCATTATCCATTATTTCAGATATATTTTTACGGTGAAGTATAACAACTGTACCCAGAGGTATTTCATCTGCTGTTCCACCAGTCAACGGTATAAATTCCTTGTTTCCAAGAGGTACTTCGTATTGCTTGATTTGTTTGATTTCTGGTTTTTTCAGCATCTTTTTTGGATATTCAAATTCAGGTTGAGGAAAAACATTAAATCTTCCTCCTTTAAGAGAATAAAGAAATGTCGGGTTTGATCCTATGGGGAGACCCCTAAATTTCTCAATCCTCATAGTCCTTACAAGATAATCATTTAGAATTTTATAATCGAGGCTCATTACTCCATCGGCGTAATATTCCAATTGTGCGTTTCCAGTGTTTTCGAGAATGACAACAAGACCTACCCCTGAGTGCTCCACAAGATCATTCTGCAATACCGAGAATAGTATCCCCTCATCAATGCCATACTTCTGAGCCAAGGCTTCGATTGAGTCTAGAATTATTATGGGGTTAGTACCTGCATTCTCTTCTACGAAAGAATAAATGGCGTTAATTTCAGGAATCACCTCCTGAATATTGAATATTAGACCGCTTGAGGATGAATTAACACGTTTTTCCTCGATCATCTGTTCAAGTTTTTTTAAAGAGTCGGTAGTGACTTTGGAAAAATCCTCCTTAAATTCAATTGAATCTTTATTGGAACGATATGAAACTTCATCTATGAAACTAAAAACTTCCTTTAAAGGATCATCGCTGAACCTCGAGGAGAGATAGTGAACCGGATTTTCTTTGTAGACCATTCCTGTAAATTCAAGGGCAAAAGTTGTTTTTCCTGAACCAGGTTTCCCTTTTACCACCAGAGATTTTCCGTATTTCTGATTGAAAAATTCAGAAAATAAACCAAAAACTTTGTTATCTGACATTAGGCACCTATTTGCTTAGATCTCTCACTGCTTCGATTTTCCACTCTTCGGAGAATCTCGTTATCATTCCGTACTGTATCTTTTCCATTGCGTCTTTATCCAATACCATTATGAAATATAGATTTCGTTCTATAATCGCACTCTTCAGTTGCTCAAATGTTCTGGCAACCTCAAAGAATGAATGGTAAATCATTAGAAGATCGAAAATATCAATAAATATTATATTTGCACCATCATCTGTTATTTTTTTCTGTATAGTCTCCATGATGAAGGAAAGATTCGCAGGCCTGTTTCTCCCGGCTCCTATGCTATCTGTAACCCATATAAAATTTTCAATATTGAGGACTTCCGGTATTTCCATTCGAAAATTATTTCTTGAGATAACTAGGATTTTTTCTTTATTTACATTATCTGAAAATAAAAGAGAAAGAAACAACTTGGTTTTTTCCGGTTCAGTGTTGTATATCACGCCCGGGTAGAGCCCATTTTTAGCAAGAAAGATACTTGTATTGTTTATTGATCTGAGTCTTCTAACCTTGCTATCAGTCATGGCAATCCTAAGCGTCGTTCTCATCTCTTCAAGATCCTTGGTCTTTAAGACAATATTCTCCGAGCTATATTTAATATAATCTTCAAGTTCAATTTCCTTATCCATGAATATTATGAGATGATAACTCCTTTCATCTAAAATAAGAAAATCTTTAAGATCATCATCCACAGGTTTTGTGAGGTATATTATTAAGCTTGTAGCTTTTCCCTCAATAATTGCTGACTCGTCAAACTCCTTTATGATCTTGTATGGAATACCCAATGGTTTCATTAATTCATTTAAAATGGTACCATGACTTCCATCTTGATCATATAAAATTATCATTTTCACTTAAAGTATTAAGTTATTATTTAAATTTTCTTCCATAGAATTTGATCTCTTCTTCGCATGTATGTTTTAGATGGTACCCCTAATCCATTGCATCTATTATAATATAGTCTAATAAAGCTCCTTGAAAATTAGGGTTTCAATGGAACAAAGTATTATAAATATGGGAATATAATCATTCTTATGAATGAATTTCTTCAAAGTATTACTGGTGGTTATTCAAAAATCAAATTTCTCAGATTTACCCTGTTAAGTTTTGCACTCATAGACGCCGCCGCTCATCTTTATGCTTCTCCTTCTTCATATCCCTATGTTACTTTCTGGCTGGAAATAGAGGTTGCCGCCTTCATAGTAATAGGAATCGTTTTTCTTTTGGGGTTAAGAATATGGTATCTTCCTTCTGTCCTATTCACTGCGTTTAATTTGATTGTATATCTTTTGTCAGGAGTCATTGCTCTACCACCCATATCTCCAACCGCACTAACCGGGCACATTGAATTTGCAAATTATTCCTTTGGAAGAGCCTTTTCCATGGTTGCATGGATATATATCATTGTAGTAGGTTCCATTTCCATTAGAATTGACAAGGGTTCGAAGTTAAACGATTTACTGAAGGATGATAAGAGCTGATCCTTTAGCATGTTTATATTAACCATTAGCTCTTTAATTAATAAAATAAGAAGAAAGAGATCTGTTTTATAACAAGCAAAAATAAATTTTTTCAATAGATATAAGAATCCTAAACACATCATTGAATTATGAAAATCTACATAGACGGATGGAAAGCAAATTTAAGGTTTGCTGCAGCACATTTCATCCCAGATCATGACAAATGCTCAAGGCTCCATGGTCATGATTATGCAATTATGGTTGGAGTGGAGGGAACCATTGACGACGGAATCATGGCAGACTTTGGTCTCATTAAAAAAAGTATAAGGGGAATAATTGAGTCCCTTGATCATAAGCTCCTATTACCTTCTTCAAAAAAATATTCAAAATATGAGATAAATGAAGGATATGTTCATATTTCGTATATGGACGTTAAAATGGTTATACCAGAACAGTTCGTTGTATTCATAGATACAAATACAAGTTCCAGCGAGGAATTATCTGGTTATTTGGGTAAAAAACTATTAACTGCATTAAAAGGTCAACCAAACATAACAGAAATAACTCTTTCAGTTCAGGAAGGCCCGGGTCAGGGCGCTGAATGGAGAGGTAAATTTTAATGGCTCAAGAAAGGAAAGGGATAGTACTAATGTCTGGTGGCCTTGATTCAGCAACTGTAACAGGGCTTGCTTTGAATGATGGATATGATCTCCTTGCGCTTTCCTTTGACTATGGCCAGAGACATAAGATTGAACTTGAAAAGGCAAAAAAGATAGCTGATCATTATTCTCTGCAACACAAGATATTCAAAATTGATCTTACACAGGTTGGGGGAAGTTCGCTAACATCTGATGTTGGTGTTGAACAAGGTTCCTTAAACCGATCTGAAAATTACATACCAAATACATACGTTCCCTCAAGAAATATCATATTCATCACAATTGCTTCATCAATTGCAGAAGTAAGTGGAATTCAGACTATATTTATAGGGGCAAACGCCCTAGATTATTCGGGTTATCCCGATTGCAGGCCTGAGTTTTTCAGTGCCATGAGAGATACCCTTAACACCGGTACCAAGCTGGGAATTTCCAATGGGTTCAACCTTGAGGTCCCTTTGCAGTATTTAAAAAAATCAGAAATTATAAAACTTGGAATGTCGCTTGGAGTTCCATATGAGTTGACGCATTCCTGTTATCTCGGTGGTGAAAAAGCATGCGGAAAATGTGATTCTTGCCTCCTACGCTTGAAAGGGTTTATGGAAGCTGGGATAAAAGACCCAGTGGAATATGAGTATTTACCTGAATTTTATATAAAAAATTGGGGGTGAAATTAATTCCCCTTAGCCAAAAACTGGTCAACTTTTGATGCATTTTCAGCTACTGACTTCACTGTTTTCATCCAGAGTTCCCTTTCTTCGGGAGTGAAATCAATTTTGTATATCTCTTCAACACACTTTTTGCCTATTTTGATTGGCACACCTATAAAAAGACCCTTTGCATCATAATGCTTTGAGAGATTTTCATCTATATATGCTGCACAAGGAATTACTCTCTTCTTGTCCCTGATTATGGATTCAACCATGGCAGTTATTGATGCACCAGGAGCATAATAGGCACTCCCAGTCTTCAGGTAATTTACAATTTCTCCTCCGCCAAATCTTGTCCTTTTAACTATTTCATCGATTTTTTCTTTTGACAAAAGGTTTGAAATTGGAATGCCTGAAACACTGGAATATCTAATGAATGGAACCATATCGTCACCGTGCCCTCCTATAACAAATGCGTTAATATCTTCTACAGAAACACCCAGTTCCATTGATAGAAATGTCCTGAATCTGGAACTGTCAAGGGACCCTCCTAGGCCAATAATTTTAGAAGGTGAAATTCCG
>JAJYDZ010000075.1 GCA_021790415.1 Thermoplasmata archaeon
CACCTCCTTGATGGTACGTGGGAGTTCAAAGTCGGAGACATTTCGACAGCCTTCTATTCACCCTTGTTTCAGGGTACTATGTCGAGACGAAGGGCAGCTAATCTTAAAGTCGACCTCACGGGTCAGCGAATACCACAGCTGCCTCTCCGACTCTCACGCTTGCACCGTCATGCAGGCGTGGACAGAAAAACTTTTTTCATGACATCTTAAAACTTTAATCAAATCTCGACCGGTCCATTATAGCTTTTCTAAACAATCAATAACATTCTTTGATTTTTTCTGAATCCCTCTTCAATTCTCCAGAAGTATTAACTACATTCAAATGCCCTTCAGCTATTCGAGGTTTTCTTAAAACCTCTAACTTTAGTTTTTAAGAATCATTAGATTAATATTACGAAAATATTAAAATATACCATGCAACATATATTTTCCGTACAGCGTTGAAGTAAATATCAGTCAGAATCGACGTGATTTAAATGAAAAATGAAAGATATTTTGATAATGATAGTACTCAGGAAATTAGGGTTAAAGGAGCAAATACAGATGTTTTTACCTTAATCCCAAAACAACTCCTTGCTTTGAACGCCATTGCGCCTTATTACACCATGTTTCCAATTCAATTTCCCCTAAGCAGGTTAAGAAAAGCTTCCATAGATGACTGGGTATTGGATCCATTTTGTGGAAGAGGTACTACTATGTATGCTTGTCGATTGTTGGGCTTAAGCAGCGTTGGGATAGACGCCGATCCTGTTGCAGTTGCGATCACAAAGTCAAAATTAGTTGATCCAACTCCAAAAAGTATATTAAATGAAGTAAAAAATATAATAAATTTTGAAAATTCTGACTCTCTAAGCACTCCTGAAGGTGAATTTTGGGATCTAGCTTTTGATCATAAAACACTCGCAGATATTTGTAATATTAGGAATAGTCTCTTAAATAATTGTAAGTCAGATGTTAGAATTGCCCTTCGAGGACTAATGCTTGGCGCATTACATGGGCCAAAGGGGAAACACACACAATCTTATTTTTCCAATCAAATGCCTAGAACCTATACAACCAAACCTGACTCGGCAATTAGATTTTGGAAAAAACATAAGTTGACCCCCACTCGAATAAGTGTTTTAAAGGTGATAGAGGCAAGAGCAATACGGTTTTATTCAAATTTACCGAGTAAAACAAAGGGAAATGCGTATCTTCACGACTCACGCAAGGATTTTACAAAGCAGATTTATAAGAAATTTAAATGGATAATAACCTCGCCACCTTATCTTGGGATGAATGATTATGGGATAAATCAATGGTTAAGAGAGTGGTTTATTGGTGGTCCAGAATACCCTGATTATCGTTCAAAAAACAGACTGGCTTCTGGATCAACCCAAAAGTTTGAAAGTGATCTCAAGTCGGTGTGGAAAAACGTATCTGCCTTATCTGAAATAGGTGCTAATCTAGTTATTAGATTTGGCTCACTTCCGTCTAAACCTTATGATTTTAAGGAACTTATACAAAGATCTCTCGAATATAATGGATCAGATTGGATCATTGAGAAAATTGAGGGAGCAGGCTTTTCGGATGACGGACAGAGACAATCAAAGCAATTTTGGCCTACAATGAAAAGTTCACTGGAAGAAATAGATGTTTATGCTAAGAAGGTCATTTAATTATGTTTGATGCTGCAAATTTACCAGAGATAAGGGATGAGATACAAAAATGCACATTAGCTCAAAGGAAACTTCTAAAAGACTTGAGAGAAGAAGTTAAATTATTAAGAGATCAAGTCAAGACTATTAAATCAAGATCGACTACATCTATTTCTTTAGTAGCGAGTGATGGAGGAAATAACAAACTTACCTTTGATCCTTTCTACGTCCAATTAGTTAGGGTTGTAGATTCATATGGAAAGCAAATGTTTCTAAGTGCTGTCTCTCCAGTCACAGATACGGATCAGTTAAGTTCACAGCAATTTGACTCCAAGGGAGAACCTAAGAGTCCTCTCGGATGGCTGATGCAAGACCTTGGAGTTGCCACTCTTAGTGAACTTAGTAGCATGATTCCGAGTGGGAAGACCATAAGAGAACATCCTGAAAAAGTAAGTAAATCCTGGGTTCAAGTGTATAGAGACTTAAGCGAATGGGCAGTATTATATAAAATGATTTGCCATAAAGAATTTGCAACCGACACACTCCTAGTTCGCGATGGGTTGCTTAGGAGCAAGATTTTTCGCGGGGACTTATTCATGAAGATGACTCAAAAAATAACAGATTCAATTAATCGAATAAAGAAGGATGATCGTAGAAATATATATTTAGTTGGGCTAGCAAAACATAGCAAAGTAATAGAAAGATATGGTTTGGCACTTGCCCTTGAAGATATACTACCTGCTCATGAAGCCAGATATGTCAGAATTCCAAGACAAATGGAAGCCGAGGCTTACAGATGGCAGGAATGGGCGAAGGGACAGGAGGCAGCCGGAAGCGAAGGTGAGAGCCCAAAATTTAACGCAGGTGACATGTATTTTGTTAGGTTTGGACCAAATGTAGGAGATACTGTTTGGCCGGTAGATATTCTCTCCTCTCAAACCGACAAGTGCCAACAGATATTTGCACATCTACTCGCGGACGCACAAGACGGTTTCCCAATCCCATACTATCCGAAGTGCCTCCAAAACGCAGACAAGTTTGCTCAAGTGGTTGACTTGGATCTGGATGTATTGCAGGATGAGGTACTGAAAGCAGTTAGAAATATTGTTGAGCCTAACAATTCTTCTCGTTTGGATAATTTCCTATTCACACAAGATTTTACAGGGAGACGATATCAGTGAAGCTCTTTGATGAGAAAAATAACATAGGTATTTTTAAAGGTTTTAGCGAAGGGGGACTCGAGTTTCATGCAGACCTAGTCTTACCATATAGAAGTGACTTTCAAAGTATTCCTATGCATGGTCAATTCCTTCTCGTGCAGTTAGAAGATGAGAATGAGGGTGTCTTGGGTAGGATTACTTCGTTATCGGCAGAAGGTAAGTTGGCGAGTGGAGCGGGTGAAGATTATGGATTGAGAACTGTAGCTGATAACCGTAAAATTCCGGAAGATCTAAGGGAACAGTACTTAAAATATAGAGTCAATATTAGAGTTCTAGGAATTCTTAGGTCAGTCAATGGATCAATTGTCTATGCTCCTTCTCATAGAAGGTTGCCACATGTAGGAAGCAATGTCGCATTTCTTTCGGATGAAGTTCTAAAGGAAATTACGAATGAGAACTCCAAAGGAGCGGAGATAGGCTGGCTTGCGCTGGGCGAGTTCATTTACGCAAAGGGAGACGAGCGATTAAAACCGTTGGATTGGATGAGGATAATAGGACCTAAAGTGACCCCAAAATTTGAAATTTCAAGCTTAATTTCACGCAGAACGTTCGTTTTTGCGAGGGCGGGCTTTGGCAAGTCTAATTTGATAAAATTGTTGTTTAGTAACCTGTACAAAGAAACTCCTACCGTACAGAAGCGAGCAGGCAAACAAGTACCTGTAGGCACAGTATTGTTTGATCCAGATGGCGAATATTTCTGGCCGGATGACAAAGGCAGACCTGGTCTTTGTGACGTGCCTGAATTGAAGGACAAAATAGTTGTATTTACTCAACGAGGTCCACCAAGCCCGTTTTATGGATCCTTTGTTGCTGGTAACGTTAAATTAGATATAAGGAGACTAAAACCATCAGATGTGATCTCAATCGCCCTGTCTCCAGAGAAGCAGGATCAGCAAAATGTAAGAAAACTTAAAGGCCTTAACGACCAGAGCTGGCGTGATCTTGTAGATATAATACATAAATCAGGAAATTTTGCTGAAGAAGATAAAATAGGAGATATTTTAGGACTCAAACCCGAACAGGAAGCCGAAATCTACGCAGCAAGAGCAAACATGACAACTATAGTCAAGATGTTACATGACCCAAGCAGTCTTATGATGGATATGTTACTTTCATCTTTAAAGGAAGGAAAACTCTGTATCATAGATGTTTCTCAGGTAAGAGGAACATCATCCTTGATCCTTTCTGGACTGATTCTGCAGAAGATATTTGAACATAACCAAGGAGAATTTACAAAACCTAACCCAGATACAATTCCAGTAATAATGGTTGTCGAGGAGGCTCAATCTGTTTTAGGAGAATCATCGGTCTCTGCAGGGGAAGGACCATACGTTTCTTGGGTAAAAGAAGGAAGAAAGTATGACTTAGGTGCAGTTCTGGTCACGCAACAACCTGGGAGCATCTCCTGGCAGCTTCTTAGCCAAGGAGATAATTGGTTTCTCTTTCACCTATTATCTCAGGGTGACCTAAACAATGTAAAAAAGGCTAATTCAAATTTCAGTTCTGATATTCTATCGAGCTTGCTGAATGAACCGATTCAAGGAAACGGAGTCTTTTGGAGTAGCGCAAGTGGACATGCCTATCCTATACCTATAAGAGTGCTCTCCTTCGAGGATATGTATTCACCCTTGGATCCTAATTATAACAAGAAAACTGAAAATGTTTATGCAAAATCAATGAGCGAACATTTTAAAAAGGAACTTCGTGAAATGGCCAAAGATACATACACCCATGGAGAAGTGAATGTTGAAGGAGAAGCTCCTACACCTAGCGAGGAAGAGGGAATCGACATAATGGATATTTACGTGAGGAAAGCAGTCAAAAATTTATCTCAGGATCATGAATTTATGGATAAAATTAAGACTGATGGGATTCCATGGTTCGAGATACAAAAGCGGATTGCTGAAGTTCAGGTTGGAGTAACAGATAATGATGAAAGATACCAACAGGCCTATCGCCTAGTTTCTATAGTAATGAATGCCTTATCCGGCGGAAAACAGGATTATAAGTGGATTTCAGAGAAAAGAGAATCAAAAAGTAAACCGGGAAGTATGACTACATGGGTCAAAATACTTTGAACGAATATGTTAGCATTTAACGGATATTGTATTTATTTGAGTTTTATTTCTTTCAACTTGCGCCATTATTATCAACATACTGAACCTAGCTCTACTGAGTTTGATTGGATCTAGGACTTAACTTTGCTGAACTGATAAAAAGGTCATACAGCGAATCTTTCACCTTAGAAAGAGATTTCGTGAGAAGAGTGTAATAAAGCTCCTAAAGTATCTTGAATTGCAAGATTATAATGAAGTGAAAATAGAATTTCCTGTTCCTATTGGTCAAAGATCACTTCGTGTAAACTATCTAGTCAGAGATTATCTAGGTAAATTTGCATTAGAGGTCAAGACTCCGGATATTTCAATTGAGGCAAACATTACGCCCCAGAACACAAATTGCGAGTTATTTAAACCTGCTTAAAAATGTGTGAGATACTGAGTTCTCTATAATTTAGTTGAAATGTACTTCAATAAAATCAAAATAACTTGACATTTCTCTTGAATTGCCGAGCGATGATTGCTTTGAATAAAATTAGTTATGGTGCTCATATCCTGTGATTTGAGGATTTAAATTTCTTCAATGCCTACTTCTTTCATGTCATCAAAGAAACGTGAAGGTTCAGTATGGTATCCATTCTGATTAACTTTAGAGTATGACATTACAATCTTTGACTTAGCTCTAGAAAGTGCCACAAACAGAATTCGTCTCTCTTCCTCTAGATTTCCTATTTTACCTTTCATTTTATGTGGAAGAATTCCGTCTTCCAATCGCATAATATACACGACAGGAAACTCTAGGCCTTTAGACTGATGGATAGTCATAATCTTTACGACTTCATCCGACTCTTCGACTTTATCTTGTAAACGACTCCATTCCATACTTAGTAAAGTGGATAGATCTCTTGCATTGTTTATTTCCTCACTAACAGCAAGACTGATAATCTTCCGGATAATTGTTAAATCAGTTTGAAGCTTAGATTCTGAATCCAAGGTATCAATACCCGTTATTTTCATTAGGTTTGCAAAAATGTCTGTAATCGGAATATTTTTGAGTGATTCTATTTTCTGGACTATGCTTTCAGCGTCATTGTAGTTGATATCTTGTTCTTGCAAAAAAGCTTGGAGAGCCTTTATAAGTTTGGATTTTGAATGCTGTTGACCAGCAATAACAGAGATAGAGGTCTTGATAATTTTTGCTAAAGGGCTATTTTGCAGTCTTTTATCTCCAATTACACGGAAGGGTATCTCCATGTTGGCAAGAGTTTCTTTAATTTCTTTCATGTTCCAAGACATTCGGAACAGGATTACAAAATCTCCAAATTTCCTGTCTCCAAGGGTCACTTCAGTCATAATATCATTAGCCACGAATTTAGCCTCATCCTCAGGTTCATTCGCCGTGTGATAAAATACATGGCCCTTCTCACCTTTGAGGGCTGATTTTAACTCTTTGTCAAATCGGTCTAAATTATTTTTAATCAGTGCATTTATGACATTTACAATTTCCTGGGGTGAGCGGTGATTCTGAATCAAAAATTCCACCTCAGCACTAAAGCTTTTAATAAATTCACGAATAGTTTCTGCTCTTGCATCCCTCCATTCATAAAGTATTTGGTCTTGGTCAGCGACCCCAAAAATAATACAGTTCTCTGGATCCACTATTTCTTTGAGTAGCTCTAACTGAAGAAGACTTGTATCCTGCAGTTCGTCTATAAATATAAATCTGAACGTATCGCCGAGAAGCTCCTTGAAACTAGGATTTGACCTAATCAGGTTCAAAGGGAGTTCAATAAGATCATCGAAATCTAATGCTCTCATTTTCCTTTTTATCTCATCATATTTCACCATTATTCTTCCAATTTCCGTCGAAATACCAACGAGTTCGGATGGATTGGGCATATTCACTCGGCCACGGTATCTACTAATAATTTCGGGAAGATCGCATAATCTTTGTAGACTATTCTCGTCGTTCATTTCAAGAAGGATATCTCTCAAAATTTCAGTAACCACGTCTCTATCAACGATCTCAGACTCCCTGCTAATTCCCAACAAATGTGCGTAATGTTGTAGAAGGTGATGTCCAAACTGGTGAAAATTACCTACCCATAGTCTTTCTCTTAAATCTGGTGATAAAAGACGGCCCAACCTAATTTGTAATTCTTTTGCTGCTTCATTCGTAAAAGTGAGACATAGAATTTTTGAATACGAATTTTTTGTAGTTACTAATTGGTAAGCAATCCTATTCACAAGCAGTCTGGTCTTTCCGCTACCAGGTCCTGCAATCACCAATATATTCTTTCCTAATCTTAGTGCTATTTTTAACTGCTCTTCATTGAGGGCCGTTTCTAGTGAACTCGTTGCTATCCCCTACCTCTCTTTTTGCTACTTCATATAAATGGTTCAATACATCCCTAAAATAAGCTGGAATATTCTTTGGTTCAGTCCCCCCAGACGTTAATTCATTGACAGCCTCAAAAGCTAATCCAGGTTTTTTTCCGAATTTATTTATAAACCCTAACTCCTCAGAATTTTGGGGAATAACTTTATCCCAATCACCTCTTCTATTTCCCCTGCCTTCTTTGTAATTTCTGACAGCACTTTACGGACCCCCATTGTAAT
>JAJYDZ010000076.1 GCA_021790415.1 Thermoplasmata archaeon
AAGGAGATAAAGGAGATTGTGAGGTGGAGTGTCTATGCAAGATGAAAATGAAGAAAAGGTCTTAAGTCTAATTGCCAAATTCTTGAAACAATATCCTTTTGGATTAAAAGCAGGCATAATTATCACTAGGCTTCCCGCAGTGTTTCCAGAAGTGAGTACAAGTGAATTAAAGAAATATCTCCCTAGATCGAATGAGAAGAGTAGTGAAATTATTAAAATTAAGAGAGGTTATTTTATTCATAAGAATTATTACAGTAATGTCACGTGGGGAAGTAATCTATCTCCAGTTCCCTTATCTCTCCTGTCAGGGAAATTTGATGTTGGCAAAGACAAAATGAGAATTTTCTCTCAATTTGAGGAAGATGTTAGACAATTCCTTAGAAATTTAGATTTTAATGATGTTAATGGAGGCGCAAATTTTAGGATTAGCGGGAAACAAGTCGATGCCTCCTTCGGGGCTTCGAGCACTTATGTGATAGTAAGTTGCACTACTAGCATTGGAGGTACCGGAGCTAAACGGCTAGAAGAAAAAATAAATGAGCTTAAAAGTTGGTATAACAAATTTAAAGAAGGTTTAGAAGAGCACGACAATTTAGACCATTATGATAAAATTAAGCTAGTTCTAGCTATCAGAGGGCTAAACTTAACGACTAGAGATACTGAATTATGTAAATCTGATCCCGTAGTTTACGTTTGGGACGACCAATTCTTTTCGTATTACGACGATTTATTCCAAAAAATTGGAAAATATGCACGGTACGAACTTCAAAGGGAACTTGGGATACAGTTAGAAGATAATGAAATAGCCGGGCTAAAAACTCTTCCAACTATTAAGATAGCTAATGAATCAGATGATATCTATTATTTAACATCTATAAACCCTTATGATCTCTTGAAGATTATATATGTCGCTCGGAGAGAGCGAGGGGACCAGACTTTTTATCAAAGAATGATAAAGCCAGAAAAGCTTAAAAAGATGGCATATGATATTGGGAAATCGCGGCTACATTTCTATAACAATGTAATCTTGAGCAACACAACTGACTCTGGGATTAAGTTCAATGAAATTGAAAAAATAAACGGGCTCCCAGTTGGGATTCTCAGCATAGATAGTAATTTGAAATCTCTCTGGGTTGTAGACGGCCAACATAGAATAT
Source organism: Thermoplasmata archaeon (assembly GCA_021790415.1). The sequence goes on from JAJYDZ010000076.1 coordinate 1,158, forward strand.
ATAGTTATGCTCAAGTTAAGAAGGAAAGGATTCCGGGAAACCCTTCGATTCCAGCTACTATAATAACAAATAAGAGCGAAAGAGACCAAGGCAGTATTTTTATATCTATAAATACAAATCAAACAGCGCTTTCTGAGGATTATAAGTGGGACCTCTATACGATATATGAAGCAAAGGAGAAAGAGAAAATTGCTGCTCTGACAGCTAAAAATCTTAATAATGAAGGTAACTTCAAGGGTCTAATCTATATTCCAAGCTTAAATGTAAAGAGGAAGCGTGGAATGATTCCAATTTCCAAGATTGCCAGGACTGTTTTCGAACAAACCAAATTGTATAACATAAAATTTAACAATAATACACCTAACTCGTTATATAAAGAAGATGATACCCCGGATAAAAATGCCCATAGAATTGCCAAATTTGTAGATGACTCACTTTCAAAAGTCAGGATGAAAAGTGAACAACTTTTTAGATTCTTCAGAGATAGCACAGGGGTTCAGATATTCATTAAAATGTTGTTTGACTACATACTTTTTTATTCTCAGAATCCTAGTGATATTGAACAGTACATTAATTGTCTTTGTAGTTATGTGACGAAAATTGGTCTTTTTTCAACCGATGAAAAGATTAAGGAGCGTGAAAAAAACCTAAGTTCTAGAGACGAAAAAGATATGTTAGTCAATCAATTAGTAGCTGGAATCAATGAACAGATAGACCAAAATGAAATAAGACTCACAAGACTGCCCACCAAGGAGAATAGAAATTTACCATTCTCTCTTGAAAAGAACCTTAGAAATTTTGTAAAACGTGCTCTTTCCGATTCTGATGATGATTGGTTTTCCAAAAGAATACCAACGGACATTAGCGCAAAATTAATTGGTAAGAATAACTCAATATCTCCCGCAAAAGCTTGGGATAATATAGATTTGGGCTCAATTATCAAGATTATAGATAAAGATAATAATTGGTCAGAAATTTTTGAGAAAAAATTCATTACTATGGGATATCCATTTGAGAGTAAAGACAACCTCGATAGAGTCTTAAATGATTTTAAAAAGTATAGAGATCCAATTAGTCATGGCCGAAATATCGCAAATATTGAAAAACAATATGGTGAGCTAGCTATACAGCATCTGAAAAAGTTCCTCAAATTACAGGGGAATGATGAGGAAGAGTATTCAGAAGGAGACTAATGAGATGGATGAACACAAGGGTTGAAATATCAAAGGAGGAATTTGATAAGATGAGGGAGGACTTGGGGAAATGATGGTTGAGAGCAAAGTGAAGATAGATGAATATCCTAATTATGATGAGCACTTCAGACGAGAAGAAATAGGGGGGATCTGCAATGGCAAATGAAGGGAACCAAACTGATGTAGTGATTAACATTCCTCAAGGACTTGAAAAATGGATAATAAATCATAAAGGAAAAGTATCTGAAGCTATAACAGGAATAGCTCCTATAAGCAATAACCAAAAGCAATTCGTACTGGTTACCGGTTTGCTGAGGGAGCTAAATTTTACCGATCATAGATTTAACCCTAGAAAGCCTGACAAAAGGAAAGTTACAGATTTGGTAGCCTCAATATCCTCGCTTACTTTATTGACTCCATTAACGTGTGCATATCTAGACCCTAAGGATCAGAAAGGTGATGAGGTTGTCCTGCTTGACGGAATGCATAGGTTCCGGGCACTTGAACAACTTAAAGTAGATAATCCTAAGTGGGCAGAAAAGGCTATGATAGATCTTAAAATTTACTTCAACTTGGATAAAGACGATTTATATATTCTAGCTACTTATCTGAATAAAACGAGAAAGGCGTTAACGAGGGGAGAGTATTATAAGATCATTGTAAACATATTTGATGAAAAGACAAAGGAATTTGCTGAGGATAAAGGACGGGTACCAACGGAAAAAGAAGTTTTCAACGCTATTACAGCAAGAGAACTTACGAATAAGAATTTTGACTTATCCGTCGGAAGGATCGTGGGATTAACCGCATTCGATTCCGAAGAGGAAGGATCATGGTATCCTATGGTGGGCCTGAAACAGCAAGACAGAATTGAAAGTGGAAATAGGAAAGGTGATTATTGTCCTCTAACAGCTGGAAATTTAGCAACGTTTCTTGAACATTTGTGCCACACTGGGCCATATGATGATGATGGAAGAAACCGGGCGACTGAAATTGCTAATGTGCTTACACTGGGGGAAAAGTTCACAAAATTCATTCTAAGTAGAGACCCCATTAAGAGCTATGAAACAGCTTCCGGAACAACCGTTGCGTGTAAACACTGGCCGCTAGATTCATTCGGATACCTTATAGAAAAAGATTGGTATAATCAGCTTGTTGATTCTTCTCCTGGAAAGTTATCTCTACTCTCACAGGTTGATATAAAATGGGACAGAATAGAGGACATTCTTAAAGCGTACTATGAGGTCATGAAAGAGCAAGCTAAATACACAAATGAGTTTAGAAAGACAGGAAAACGTGATTTCATTGATAAGATGTGGAGCTATCAAACCCAAATTAACTATATTACACCGCATCTTAGGGATGAGTTGAAAAAAAGAGTTAATTGGATAGGGACATGAATATCATGACTGGCTATCGAAGATCAAACCTGAACCTAGTTGATGAGTTGATCGATGTAAATCGGAAAGATGTAGCTCGAACAATGAAAGTCATTATGGATCACGGAAAAAAGAGGGATTTGGTCACTAACCTTGCAAAGATAGTAATGGGTGAAATTCAAGATGATTGGTGGGGATCGTCTCGTCGAGGGGACGTGCTCGTCAATGGAGTATATACACCACTACAACTATTATTTTATTATAGCGCAACCAAAAGCATAGAAGAACTTAATCATGACTATCCTTTTGCGTTCGGAACTATTGGGGCTCTTTTAAGCACATTGCTTACTGACAATCATGTGTATAACAAGAAGACTGCTGAAACATATAGGAAAATGATTCAGACCTTATTTAAAATACGGGAAATGAGAGAAGAGAGTGAAGGCCTTTCTATGGAGACTTATCTTTCAAAAAGAGGTGGCCAAAATACTATAACTCCCAAAAACAAGTTAAGACTCAAGAAACTTGCCCAATTATATGGAAGAGGAGTGGGGGTTATATCCGCAGAAAGTTTTGACAACAGAACGAATGTTGAAGAGACTGTTACTGATGTTTTTACGGACCACAAAACAGCACCGTCTAGCTTACTTTATAACCTGGGAAGAGTTTATTCGAACTTACTGCCATTGACGATTTCACTCTCACTAAAGAACGATCGCAACGTAATATTCGCTATCAAAGATAACCCTTTACTAGAATTTTATGATGGGGGATGGCATATCACAGATTTGAAATCAGGGGAGGCTCTTTTGGATTACTGTTTATCCAGATTTAGGAAATTTCAAAAAATAGGCACAGAACCAAAAATCTCGGAAAACATCCTTAGTCTAGCGTATTACATGGCAAGCCATTGGCAAAGTGGAATACTGGCGATAGTGGATCACGAAAAGGCAGAAAAGGTACTTGAACCACAAAAGGAGTGGTCCAAGATCTCAACCGAAATAATCAGTAACTTGCTTAATGCAAAAGGAAAACAGGGTGGCGCAAGAATTGAGGACTTAAAGACGGCAGGATTTGGTAGGGTTCTTTTGACAAATGCCATTCAGGACGGGGCTACCATATTTTCTGCAGATGGAGTGTTCCGCTCTGCAGGAAGAATAGTCAATAAATTCTCGAAAGAAGAATTAAATGATACTAGTTGGGGTACAGGGAACAGGGCCGCACACCGCCTTTCTAGTTTTGGTATAGCGTTGAAAGTAAGTGAAGACGGCGCAATACGATTATTTTCTAGCCTTCCTAAAGGCAATAAATATCTAAACAAGGGATTAAGAATCAGATAGCTTCATCATCTTAGAGATATGAGTTCAGTTCGTCGAATTTACGAGCTATGACTCCGTTAAAAGAAAGAAGAACTGGGCCGAATGTTTTGGCATAGACTGGTAATGGAAGGAACCCGATCATTGAATAATACTTTTTCCTAATCACATTTAACACCGTTCCGAGCGTGAATCGTAACTTAACTAAGTGCTCTTGATTAACGGTTGATCCTAGCTGAAAATCATAACTCAATATTTCCGGTTTCATCTCATCTTTCCAGTGTACAGGACCGTAAAGTCCGCTTAAAGTAATCCTGTCATAATCCCTTCCTTCTTCGAATCCTGCTTCCAAAAGATACTTTTTCACCCTTTTATGACTTTGGCTCTCGGAATATGGACGTTTCTTTGAGCACGGTAGAACAAGAAGATTTGGTGATCTAGGTTTAAACTGTCTCAGAGGAAAAGAATAATCAGACATTTTTTTCACCTTTGAATTAAAGTGTTTAGGTGAAGTTACACTCTGGGACGAGAAATTATGCCAAGGCATCATTCTTGATTTCCACCATTTCATATTGTGAAGAGCGATATATGCAATTATATCAGATCGGTTGATATTTTCTCCTTGGAATTGATGCGTCCTATACGCTGGGGATTGCATCATCTCGTTCAAACTATCTTTGCCTAACAATCGAAGTCTTTCGCAGGCATAACATGAGCAATCAGGCATATGACTAGGCGACCAAGGAATATATGATGAAGTGACCGGATCAAAAGTTTTTAAACGAAAGGCAGCTTGTGCATAAGTAGAATTGTCATAGGAAATTTCTCTTCTTGGTTTATTACTGGCAAGCGCCGAACCAATTATAGAATCTCCTACGCCAAAAATGTGAAGAGGAGTATCTTCACCACAATTTTTATCCATCCAGTTCAGTACTGTCCTAGTATTAGAATGTATCAGCGAAGGAAGTCTGGTGAGTGGAACCTGACTTCCCAGAGCTAATCCGTACCTTCCTTTCCTTAGGAAGCGAGAAGGAAGACTGGTTTCGAAAAGATTTAGGTAGTGCCCGATTTCTTCCGGATTACGTCCGTGGACCGCTAGATAAGGAATCGGCATATCTGCCTGATCACCTATAGATTCCGCTAACCAGACGGCATTGTCAATACTTATACGCTGTTCCTCTGCAGCTTGACCACTGGTAGCGTTATACGAAATAGGTGAATCTAAGCTTGCTACTCGTGTCGGTCTAAATTTGAGCTGGAAGGATAAAATATCTTCTCTCCTTACCTTCATTCCCCACTTGGACAAATCTATTTTATCAGAATGAAGAAGCTGGAATCCACCGCTGTCTAGAAAGACATCTCGGTGATTTCCGAAGGTCTTCTCTAGTTCTCTCCCCAGTCTCCCATTATCAAAACCATCAAGGCCCCAATCTTCCCAAGCACCTTGACTTAGCGTGTAATTAGTAAAATGAAGAGCTTGAACCATAAACGATGGGGGAGAGTAAACATTTTTCAACGAAGATTTTATTCCTTTCCAGATTCCTCCGTTTCGTATGAGGCCTGGCGGCCCAGTAAGGAGGTGAATTACTGGGAAAAACTTCACGTTAAAGTCATCTTGGACGCTCAGTTTCCCAGACATTTTGCCCATCTCATATAAATACGTTATGCTAAAAGTAGTATTTAAGATATTTTTACCAGCCCCTAACTTATAGTTTTCCTACCCTTAACACTTTAACGAGTTCAAAATTTGCTTGCAGTACAGATTCTCAACTTTTATCAACATCCCGTCAACTTTGTAATAGAATTCCGATACTACAGGTTTCGGTTATTTCACAATTTTCTTCTTTCTTCCTCTTATCAAAAAGGAAAATAAAAAAAAGATATTTTTAAACTAGCTCCAATTCCTCCATCAGCTCATCAGCCCTCTCGCTCGACACCTTCGTTATCACGAAACTCATATTCTCCTTAAGGAACTCGAAGTACCCGTCAATGGTCTTTGAGACCTCTCGGCCTTTCATCATGATCTTGTAGTCTATGTCCCACTGGTCCTTCCTTCCCGTTACATATTCCTTCTTGAATCCGTTATTCCCCATTCTCCCTTCCCTCCATCTTAATCGCATTCAGAACTTCATCCAGACTCCTTTGGCCAAGTTCCTTCAAGCCGTCCTTCCATACTAGAATAGTCTGTTGATTTTTAAAATTGCAACTCATTGAGATCATTCCCCGAAAACTTCGTCTCCGTCCCTGTCAGATATTGCAGAAATGTTATCCATGAAATCAATTTCCTCCTTCAGGTTTATCCCGTTAAGTTTCTTCATCCTTCCTTCAACCAGCTTGTCAAATTCCCTGTCTAGTTCGTTGTTTTTCATAAACATCTTTCC
>JAJYDZ010000077.1 GCA_021790415.1 Thermoplasmata archaeon
TAATTTCATTTCCACAAGACTTTTCAAATTGTCACCACTCTAAACTTATAGGATAGTTTTAAAATATATAAAACCATTTTTGTTATCAGATTTGATTACTATTACTATTTAGACAAACTTTAATTGGAGTTCTTTCTTATTTTATACGAAACTGTAGCAAAACTGGGTTTAAAACCGTTATATATTCTGGCTCCATCGTATATATGTGTCAAATACAGGAATTCAAAGCACCACTAACCCTGAAGCGGAGGGAATAGAATTTTTTAAAAAAAATTCAGATGCATTTGCTCATAGCTTATCGCATAAAACTGGAGAAGATTTGAATGTTCTGATTGAACATTTGCCAACTTCCAAAAGAAATAAGGCGCTGGACGTGGCAACTGGGACCGGTTTCACGGCTATGAGACTTGCCGAACTATATGATATTGTAATTGGTCTCGATGCTACAAAAGAAATGCTTAACGAGGGATTAATGCTTTCAAACCAGAGACATATTAAGAATCTGATTTTTATCATTGGAAGGTCTGAGAAAATGCCGTTTATGAATCATACTTTCGATGTAGTCACTTGTAGGCGTGCAGCCCATCATTTCAATGACCCTGTGGGATTTATAGGCGAGGTTAAGCGGGTTTTGAAGGAATTTGGAACATTTGGTTTTGTAGATATGCTATCCCCTGATGATGACATTAACGATTCATTTAATCAGTTTGAGAGGTTGAGAGACGAGACTCACCTATCTGCAGGGACAAAAAAGTATTGGGAGGAAACAATTGTTAAAGCTGGTTTTAGAGTAGAATTTTCAGAGGCAACAAAAGAGAAGATGACATTTGAAAGATGGCTTTCACCGGTAAAGCCGGATTCGCCACAGGGTAGAAGATGCAGAGAATACCTTGAGAGTAATGATCACCTCAAGGCCATACTCTCGTATAATGAGGACGATGATTCGCTGATTAAACAAAGGCTTGTTCTCACAGCTACTTCTATGGATAGAGTAAATAACTATCCATCAGAAGAGAGGAAGCCTTGAATATTTATACAGGTACCTCAGGCTGGAGTTATGACCATTGGGTTGATACCTTCTATCCTCACGGTTTAAAACCTGAACAATACCTTAGATACTATTCATCTGTATATAAAGCCGTGGAAATTGATTCAACTTTCTATAGGATTCCGGATGAAAGAACAATATGGAATTGGGATAAATCAACGGATGAAAACTTTAAATTCTGCCCTAAAATGTTCAGAAAAGTAACTCATGAGTTGAAACTTGCTGAACCTGGAGAGGTCATTGAAACATTCATGAAAAAAGTCAGACTTCTGGGAAAAAAACTTGGAGTAATATTGGTTCAAATGCCCCCCACATTAAAATACAAGAATAGTAAATTGATTCATGAATTTATTGAAAGTTTGCCTCAAAATATCAAATTCGCTTTTGAATTCAGGGATGATTCTTGGTTCAATGACGAGATATATGCTCTCCTTAGAGATTATGGAATGGGATTATCCTGGGCTGACACGCCTTTTGCCAAGAAACATTATGAACTAACTAATAATTTCTTATATCTCAGACTCGTTGGAGACAGAGCGATTACTGAAGGAAACCTCGGAAAGACTTCAATTGACAGGAGCAAACAAATAGAAGCATGGGCTTCAAAGGTAGAGGAAGTAAGTGGCAAAATAGAAAGTGGTTTTATTTTTGCCAACAATCATTATGAAGGGTTTGCTCCTGCAACAATAAATGTGTTTATGAAAAAACTTGGAATATTTGAAACATATCCTATTAACAAAGGACATCAGGGAGACTTTCAGAGCAAATTATTTTGACAATATGTCTCTTTGCGGGTAACTTTCATTTAATAAGATCAATAAGCTTTGACGCCTCAGGAACGGAAAGTTCTTCTATAGATCCCTTTTTATTGTCCTTTAGGTATTTTTCCAACTTTTCCTTGGACGCAGGGTTTCTTGAAAGCAGGCTGTTTATGAAACTGATCTGCTTTGGTGTTGCGTTTCTTCCTCCACCCTGAGTCAGAGCACCTTCTATTTTTGGAAGTGTTTTCAGCTTGTCTATTAACTCCGATGCCTCTCTGGATGTCAACTCAGACACACTACCTTTCCTTTTGTCTGAAAGGTAATCTTTGAGAGTTTTTTCTCCCCCCTTTGAATTTTTCTCAAGATTTGTAATAAATTCTATTTGTTTTGGAGATATATTCCTAGCATCTCTGGAACCCTCGTTTCCATCCCTGTTATTCATCATTGCAATTCCTTCAACATAAAACTTAAAGCTATTTTATGTTAACTGTTTCGGGAATTGAAACAAAGATTGAATCCTGTTTCTAATCCATAGAAAAGTCGATGTATGTGTTTTTAATGTGGAGATACTCCTCTATACCGTGTACACTTCCTTCTCCTGCTTGGCCGGTTAACCTAAATCCCGTATGATACCCCTGGCTGCTTTCCGGTCCGGGCATATTAAGATACAATTCACCAAATCTAATCTTTTCAGAAATCCTCATTCCAAGCCCAATATCTTTAGTGAAAAGGTATGAAGCAAGACCGTATTTCGAATCGTTAGCTAATTTTAGCATCTCATCCTCATCATTAACGCTCATTGCAGGGAGAACGGGGGCGAATATTTCCTCCTGAAATATACTTGAACTTTGCTCTGCACCTTCCACAAGAACAGGATTATAAAAGAATCCTTTCTGGAATTCTCTGTCTAAGGTATCAGAACCCATTTTTGATATCGTTGATCCGTTTTCTTCAGCCTGAGTAAGAATTTTTGAAGTATTCGATATGGCTTTACTATTGATAAGGGGTCCCATGGATGCTTTCAAAGGTGACCCTAAAGTGATTTGCTTTGAAGCATCTCTGAACATTTGCAGAAACTTGCCGTAAATATCCTCGTGGACATAGAGTCTTTCTGCGGCTATACATGATTGTCCCGCATTGCTATATTTAGCCCAAATAAGCGTATCTATTGCATTCTTAAGATCGGCATCTTTCCATACCATAAATGGTGCTTTTCCCCCGAGTTCAAGTATAAGCTTGGCCATATTTGATGAAGCCTTATTCATGATATGTTGGCCAACTTCTGTAGAACCTGTCATTGTTATCAGCGAAACCTTCCTATTTTCAACAAGATAATCTCCTATTGTTGAACCGGATCCTGTTATAAAGTTGATAACTCCCTTTGGGAAACCTGCCTCTGAGAACTTCCTTACTATCCAGTTGGCAGAACCTGGAGTATCGCTGCTTGGTTTTAAAACAACAGTATTCCCGCTTAGTATTGCAGGGGCAAGCTTTCTTATTACCATAGCTGCAGGGAAGTTCCATGGAGTTAAAGCAAGTACGACACCATAAGGAACCCTGGCCTGAATGATTCTTCGTGTGTTGGTATCTCCTTCAACATAATCCCCGTTTAGCTTTCTCTCGAATCCTAAATAGTACCATAGTTGATCCAGTACTCCATCGACCTCTCCTTTAGCTTCAGATATAATTTTCCCATTTTCACTCATAAGAATATCTTCAAGTTCAGATCTGTTGTTTTCAATCAGATTGAAGACTTTGAGCAATAGTATCGATCTTTCTTTACTATTTACTGAGGACCAAACAGGAAAAGCATCCAATGCAGAATCTACAGCGCTCTGTGCTTCAGCTTTCGTGGCAGAAGGAAACCTGTACAATAACTGTCCTGTTACTGGTGAAAATTTGGCAATCTCATTTTGATTTTCAGGCTTAACAAATTGCCCATCAATGTAGAATTCCATGCTTTTAAAAGGTAATCATAAGTTAAAACCTTTCGCAGCTATTCAGTATTTGGAACAGCCCAACGTTCGCCCCATTGTTTAAGGTCATTCAGCGCAAATTTTAGTGCTTTTCCTTTTTCAGTCAACTCATATTTCACTCGGAATGGGCGCGTTGACAATATACTTCTGGATACAAGTTGAACGTCTTCAAGATATTTTAAAGTTCTTGAAAGGGTTCTGGGGCTTATATTTTTTGCATCTCTCAATAGATCGTTGAATCCTTTTGGACCATCACTTAAATGTCTTATAATAATTAGATTCCATTCACCGCCAATCAACCTTATAGATTCCACGATTGGGCAATCTGGAGACTTTTCTTCCTTGTCTTGTATATGCTCAATATTCACTATTTCACTACATTAAAGATAGTAAATAACGTTATTTAAGCTTTATAAAAAAAAGTAGATGGAAAGTATTATTTCACTTGGACAAGCTCAAGGTTTATATTGATTTTAATACCATCGCCCACCATGACTCCCCCACCCTCAAGAACCATGTTCCATACGAGACCATAGTCTTTTCTGTTTATTGTTCCAGTGAGAGATATCCCTTGTCTTAAATTTCCATAGGGGTCCTTAATTGGGCCGCTTCTTTCAACGTCAAAGGTATAAGGTTTCTCAACATCTCTGATCTTGAGGTTCCCGGCAACTTTAAAGTTATCTCCATTTTTCTTTATAGAGGTACTTCTAAATACAATTTCAGGAAACTCATCAACTTTAAGGAAATCTGGAGATTTCAGGTGATTATCTCTATCCATGTTTCCCGTTTCTATACTGGAAGAATCTATCTTAACTATAACTGTAGACTTCTCTACATTTGAGAGATCCTCCTTTCCTTCAACGGAGAATTTTTTAAACCTCCCGTTGACGTGAGAAATCATCATGTGTCTAACGGAGAACTCTATGCCTGAATGCTCTTTGTCTATTTCCCAATTTCTTGGTTCTATATTTTCTGTAACTATATCCATGATACTAAATATTAAATTGATATATAACTATACAATAACATGGTAGTTAGTTGATATCTACCATGGTAGTCTCATATTCGTAACTAATTTCTGAAGGTAATTCCAAAATTTAACATGTCAAAATACGTGCCATTAAGAAGTAACGAATCCCTTTCAATTCCCTCTATTGAAAAACCACATTTGAGGAGCACTCTCATGGATGAAGGATTATTATGCATGACCTTAGTATAAAGTCTATGCAAATTCATCGTTTTCTTGGAATATTCAACAACTAGTCCTAAAGCACTAGTGGCAATCCCCCTTTTCCTGTATTGGGAATTTATCCAGTAACCTATGTGGGCACTTTTATTCTCATAATCTATATTGCTGAGACCAATGATACCCACTTTCTTACCTTCAAAGGCTATAAACCAGTCTATGATGAATGGTTTTCCGTTATCCTCTCTATTTTTTGTGATAAAGCTTTCTGCATCATCTATGGTATAAGGATAAGGAAAAGCTCTGATTCCAATGGTTTTTCCTATACTCTCATCGTTTGCCAATGTTGATAGTTCGCTTGCATTATCAATTTCAAGCGGAGTTTCAAGTGAAATTTTCCCAGAAGTAAGAATAACCTTGTCCACATCAACAGGAAATACTCTTCTTATTTTAATGTATGTCGATCAAAATTATGATTCTTTACATAAAAAAAAGAGATAGTTCAATTTTATTTTACGATAGCATAGAAAGAAATGCCTTTTGTTGCATGAGTATCAGTATATGGTGTTCAAATTTTTATCTGCATTTTCAACTTCATCGAACCCTTCTTCATGTAAGAAAGGGTGGATAAATTTTCAGCGAACTTTTAGATTCATAATGAACATGGATTATCCCATCAATTGGCAATATTCATTTGGATAGCAGTTAGCATGCATACGATACTAATCAATTTGAAAGCCCATATCAAGACTTATTTATGTCAAAAGTGTTCCTCCTTAAATAAGAATTCTTGTTTCCTCAATAATGTCTTCAGATGGAACAACACTTCATAAAATCTATGGGGCGGATTCAAGAAATTTATCAATGATCAAAGACCGTAGCGTGAATTTGATCGTAACATCTCCACCGTACCCAATGATAGAGATGTGGGACAAGTTATTTTTTTCGCTCAACAATAAAATTGAAGAAAAAATGAATCTCCACGAAACTATGCAAGCATTTGAATTGATGCATGAAGAATTAGATAAGGTATGGGAAGAATGTCATCGTGTTCTAAAAGAGGGAGGAATCATGTGCATTGTCATAGGAGATGCCGTGAGAACCCTTGATGAAACATTTCAATTATTCTCTTCACATTCAAGAATCTTGGCAAAAGCAATGCAAATAGGATTTTATATTCTCCCATCTATTATTTGGAATAAGCCTACAAATGCACCCAATAAGTTTCTAGGTTCTGGTACTCTCCCAATTGGGGCATACGTTAAAATGGAACATGAGCACATTCTTGTATTCAGAAAGGGCAACAAAAGAAAATTTACAGGAGATGAAATAGAATTAAGGAGAATTAGTTCCATTTTTTGGGAAGAAAGGAACGAATGGTATTCTGATATATGGAAAGGTATTAACGGGAAACGGCAGACAATAAATAATACAGGTTCAAGGAATAGAAGTGCAGGATTTCCAATAGAAATACCTATGAGACTCATTTCTATGTTTTCTTCCATTGAAGATACAGTGCTTGACCCATTCCTTGGAGAAGGAACTACGGTCACAGCTTCAATATTACTAGAAAGAAACAGTGTGTCTGTTGAGATTGACTATAAACTTGTGGAAGAATACAGTAAAAACATAGCTTTTAAAGTTAGCACTATTAATAATTTAATTGATGAACGGATATTAAGGCACAGAAAATTTATTCAAAACATGGGGGAGAGACAGTGGAAATATTTTAACAATTCTTTAAAAATGCCAGTGGTTTCCGCAAACGAGAGATGGATTAAATTTAATCACATCAAAGCTATTGATTTAAGGGAAATTGAAAAAATCATAGGAAAAGAGCTGGTTATATCATATGAACTGGAATAATTAATTCTCTCATATGGATTATTCTGGTCTTAGGGTATTTCCAAACCGATTTAACTTTCCAGACAGCATAATGCTATTCGAGATCGGAGAAATGGAAAGAATGGTCTTCCTTAAACAGTCTTTATTCAGAACAGTTTGCGATTACTTTCCTTTCTTTCCATGCTATTGACCATTGTTGTGCATGCTTCACAAAGTTCCATGAGATATTACTTGAAACTTGCAGCTCCATGAAAAAAATGATGCCGGATTGGTTAAACACACTTCTCTTATGCGAAGAGGAAATATCTGACGCGGATATCCTTCCCCTTTATCTTTATCCCTCCCTCATCATGACCCTGAACATGGTTTCTATACGATTGCGGAACTTGAATTTCGCAATGACATGTTCACGAGTCAATTTCAGATGCGTTCGTTGCAAAGCGCAGGTCTTAATATTTTTCCGATCTGGGGGTCGAAGATCTCCTTCAGGCATGTATGGTGTCGCCAAGCACA
>JAJYDZ010000078.1 GCA_021790415.1 Thermoplasmata archaeon
ATGGCATTTGATCCTTCCAATGGATATATATACGTGTCAGATTCTAATGCCCACAATGTCTCTGTTATAAACAGTGCATCTAATAAGGTTATAGCAACCATTTCTGTTGGTCCAATTCCTATGGGGATAGTTTATGATCCTTCAAACAGTTACATATATGTTACTAATTCCGCACCCAACAACGTTACGGTTATAAACGGAACAAATAACAAGATAGTTTCATCAATTACGGTTGGATCCCGACCAACAGCCATCTTATATGATCCTTCCAATGGGTACATATATGTGACAGATTCTAATGCAAATACTGTATCAGTTATAAACGGCACAAATAGCAGGTTAATATCAACGATTCCAGTTGGAATAGATCCAAGAGGCATTGCATACGATCCTTCCAATGAGCACATATACGTAACAAACATCATTTCCGACAATGTCACGGTTATAAACGGATCAACCAATAAAGTCGTAACAACAATAAATGTTGGCTCATACCCACTAGGAGCAACATACGATCCTTCCAATGAGCACATATACGTAGCAAATGAAGAATCTAACAGCGTTTCAGTTATAAACGGAACAACAAGCAAGTTAATATCAACGATTCCAGTTGGATTATACCCAAGATGCACTGCATATGATCCTTCCAATGAGCACATATACGTGACAAATGGGCAATCTAACAACGTTTCAGTTATTAACGGAACAAATAACAAGATAGTTACATCTATTTCTGTTGGATTATCACCCCTCGGCGTAATTTATGATCCTTCAAACAGTTACATTTATGCAGCGGAATCCAGTACAAACAGCGTGGCGATTATAAACGAAACAACCAACAAAGTCATAACTACAATTCCTGTTGGTTTGGACCCTGTTGAACTAGCTTATGATCCTTCCAATGGAAACTTATACGTGACAGATGCTCTTGCCAACAATGTTTCAGTTATAAACGCTTCCACAAGTAAACTAATAGGGACAATTCCAGTTGGAGTATATCCAGAAAGTATAGCCTACGATCCTTCCAACGGTTACATATATGTTTCTAATTCCGAATCAAACAATGTCTCGGTTATAAACGGAGCAACTAACAAGGTCATAGCAACAATAAACGTCGGCTCAAACTCTTTTCAAGAAGCATATAATCCTTCCAACGGTTACATATATGTAGCGGATAGTAAGAATATTTCAGTTATTAATGAATCAACTAACAAGGTCGTAGCAACAATAAATGTTGGCTCGGAACCTTTCGGAATAGTGTATGATTCTTCCAACGGTTACATATATGCGACGGATCCTAATGCCAACAATGTCACCGTTATAAACGGATCAACCAATAAAGTCGTAACAACAATAAATGTTGGCTCATACCCCCTAGGAGCAGTATATGATCCTTCCAATGAGTACATATATGTGACAGATCTCAGTTCTAATCAGGTTTCGGTTATAAACACAACAACAAACAGCGTTATTGCAACAATTGGCGTTAATTCTGGTCCAATTTCGGCTGCCTACGACTCTTCTGATGGTTATTTATATATATCAAACATTATATCAGGATCTATTAGCATTATATCTACTGAAAAGCAAGTAAAGGAATATTCAATAACATTCAAAGAAACAGGATTACCGTCTGATATGATGTGGTATGTGAACGGCACCAAAACATTTGAACATGTAGCGTCCCCGGCAAACATAACATTCTCTTTACCGAACGGAAACTATTCATTCAAAGTAACAAATTTCAGTGATTTTTATACAACAACAAACGAGATCTATGTCACAATAAATGGGAATAATGTTACCGAAACCATCAACTACTATCATTATGCATACATAATAGGAATGGTATCTCCAACTAACGCCAGCTTGTCTGTGAACGGAAAGGAGGTGACTGTTTCATCATCTGGTTTATTCAATGTATCAGTAACGGCTGGAACGTATGAAATCGAAGCCACAGCATCGGGTTACATATCCTACTACGGTAACACAACACTCAATTATGGAAATGTAACAAACATCACAATAGATCTGAAACCTATATTATCGAAATCCTCTTCTCAATCAAATACGAATCTCTATCTAATAATCGGGTTATTAGCTTCCGCTGCTGTTATTGCAAGTGTTATATATTTAATGAGAAGAAGAAAAGGTGCCGAAATAATGAACTAATATTCAAATCAATTCATATATACATTTATTTAGTGGTACCAATTTTACATTTTTTCCTTATCTATTACTTATTTGCCTAAGTGTTCGGATTTCATTCTATTTCTTATGAAGTATTAAACTGGGTTATGAGATCAAATTGATAAGTAAACGAATTTGAATTGTTACAAATGGAAGAAGTGGTGACGTATATTGAAAACAACAAACATTTTAATTGACCCTAAACATTCAAATCATTATGAAAGAGTTTAAGCTGGATCAACTAGACCTGGATATTCTGGAAATATTAGAGCACGATTGTTCTTTGACATACAATGAAATTGCACAAAAGCTTTCAAAGAACATATGGACTGTTAGAGACAGATTAACTCTCTTAAGGAAGAGGGAAATTCTCAAGGGTTGCAGGGCAGTTATAGATTATTCAAAAATGGGGTATGGATGTAAGGCATTGATAAGTTTTAATATACTCCCTGAAAAAATTGATGAATTCATAGCAGAGATAAAAAAGGTAAGCCGAATAAAGAATTTCACTCTTACCACAGGCCCCAGAAGATTTCATATAGAGTTGGTTGGTGATGATTGCAGTGAGACCAGAAGCTATGCAAGAAAACTTCTCCCTAAATTTGACATAGAGGATATTGATTTTGAAGTGATTCTTGACCAAATTCCATAGATTATTAAGTTGTTGGAATATAATCCAAATTCAACTTTACACAATTTTTGTGTTTATTTTACAGAATAAGGAAATAATTTGTAAGGTAATCGTTTATATATTTGCGAATTAAGTGTTTATGAAAAACAATTCACGAGAAATGGAAAAAATAGAGGAATTTGCAAAATCCACACTTGGCGGTATGCCTGAAGTAATAAAATTGCTTGGCAACCATAATGTTGACCTTGCCAAGGAACAATTTAGGGAAAATACTGAATTATATCTTGGAAGAACAAACGTTCCTAAAAAAATCCTCCCTTTGATAGCTCTTGCGGTTTCACTGGCAAATGGACAGTCAAGCTCCGCAATGATACATTTCAAGTTGGCTAAAAGCTTCGGAGCTCAGATGCTGGAAGTTCTCGATGCCATAAAAGCATCCAAAATGGCGGTAATGTCATCTACCATGAGCGTTATGAAATCAATTGTGCCTATTATGGAACGGCATTCAGGTAAGAAAAACTCACCGGATGAAGTTAATAAAGTCATTGAGAACATAAAAAAAGAATCGGGATTTAATTCCATTCCCATCAGTCTTGAAAGCACTGCAATGTTATCCATTGATATGGTCAGTGAGCATATGAAAGAGAAGACCGAACTCCTTTCACCATTTATGCTGGATCAGAAGTACATGTACCTGATGGCATTTAGCGTCGAAGTATCATTAAGTTTCGACGAGTGTGCTCAAATCTATCTGGAAAAATTCTTCTTAAGTGGCGGGACCAAGGGTGAAGCGGAAGATGCCATTTCCATTGCGAGATTTATTACGGGAAATAAAGTAATAACATCAGCCATTGAGATTCTCAAATGGTAATCGATTATTTCATATCAAGGGTGAAAATTAAATGAGGAAGAGCATATTAACACTTTTTGGTTCCGAATGGTTTGGTGTAAGCATATCCACACTTGCTGTTGCACAGGTTTACATACTTTTTTCTGGAGAATTGAGTAATTTATTTTTTAACTATGTTGCTGAGATTCTTACACTATTTGGACTTACCATATTTGTAATTGTATTTATCGTATGGGTAATACGAGCTTTCATCATATCAGACGGGGTTTTCTCTCACTGGAATAATCTTACCCGGATGAGCTTTGTATCTCTTATACCCATAACCATGTTTGTTGGCGCTTACCAACTCATCTATTATTTTGGCATATCTCAAGCATCTGCAGAAATTTCCTTAATTATCTATTATTCCAATTACATCCTGGCATTATTACTGGGGGTATTACTGGGTTACCGTCTATATACAAAGCCAATTAACCCCGGCGAACTAAATTATTCCATTGTTATACCGCCTTTGGCAATAGGAACAAGTGTTTTTCTTGCTGGGCCATTAATGAAATTTTATGGGGGAATTGAGGCACAGACGATGTATTTCCTTGTGCTTGTTGGCCTTGGCATATTTTTCTTTCTCTTTCTTTTCATCGGTTCGCTTGCACTTGCAGGACACGTGACAACCAAAACTCCGGACTCTCTACCGACTACCATGTTACCCGTAGGTATTTCAAGTTTAATCATTATCAATCTCTTCTCAATAGCCGGATTTGGTAAAATAGATCAGATATCGATTTCGATTTCAACCGTGGAATTTTTATCTATTATTTTATGGGGATTTGAAGTTTGGAATTTCCTGGTTGTTTTAATTCTCATATTTACAAATCCTGCCAGAGGTAAACTCAGTGTATGGGCTTATGGTTTTCCCCTTGGACTGTTTGCCACTTCCACTATGAGGATATATACATTCACACAATTTACAATTCTATTATGGATATTTGCAGCAATTGGCATGATGCTAACAATACTTTGGATCTACGCATGGATCAACACCGGAATGTTTTTGAAAATTCAGAGGGAGATGGAATCCAAGGAGCAAACCGCACTTCCCAAGATCCCATCTCCGCCATGACTGTCATTCCATTAGCAAAGTCAGTCAATGTCTCCTAACAATGTGTTAACGGAAGGATCTATACATTTATCCAATCTTTTTGCAACCTGTTCAAAAATTAATTAAACAAATCTTTGTCAAAATTATAATACCTTAATCGGGTTTTTTGAGAAAAACTTAATTAGTATATTAGCATATTAGAATAAGTGTAAGTATGTCTGGAAAAATAGCCATAATAATAAGCTCCGGCCTTGATCAGAGGGCCAAAGTAATGTCAGGATTGCATGTTGCAAAGAGGATCCATGATGCCAGGAAAGAAAACGGCATTGAACAGGTGGAAGTTTTCCTCTTCACTGGAGGAATCAGAGCTCTTGAAAAGGGAAATGATAACAGTCAGGTTATAGATTTGTTGAAAGAATTAAGAGAGGCGGGCATTGTGGTTGAAGCCTGCTCCAATCAGGTAAAGGATTGGCAACTTGAAGATATCTTTTCCAGTAACGGTATTAACCTGGAATTTGCCAGAGATGCCTTTTCGAGATATGCCGTTGAAGGGTTTACCGTCCTCTCGTTCTAGGGGGTGTGTATTTGACAAATGTCAATAATGTACCGGATGTTGCGTTACCTGTATTCTATTTAAGAGATACCGAATCCAGTCATGGGAGATATTCAAATGTTGCGAAGATGATAACATTCGAAGACCTTGTTAAGTTTCATGGACATGCCTGTGATGGATTGTATCGGGGCGTTTATGCTCTCTCAGTAGGTTTAAAAAAAATGTTTGGAGACAAACCCATAGACAGAACGGATCTTAGGGTAATTTCCAGAAATAGTCCGTGTATAGGGGATGCTGCAAGCTACTTAACAGGAGCACGAATTCGGTTCGGCACACAGGATGTATACAGCATACCTGGAGTATGGTATATAATTCAAAGGATATCAAACGGGCAGACCGTTAAAGTGGTGGAAGATGAGGCATTCTTTCCGGACAAAATATTAAAGGCGGAGTCAAACCTGACCAACGTTCCCAAGGAGGGCTTATCTAAGGCCCTTGATGAACTCAAATTAATGCAAGACCAATGGGTAAAACAAGTACTTTTAAAAACACAACCCTATGAACATTACCATGCTGATTATATTGAATTTGTTTGGAAAGATGTTGAATATACAAAAAAGGGTAAGCGTACAGATATTATATTTAAAGATGTGATCTGATCTCATGTTTGAACCTATAATAAAGCAGAGACCAGAGTTTATTTCAGAAGTTTTTAGGGTTTTGGGAGATAAAAACCGACTCCATATATTGTGGTTGCTAAATAGGAAAGAGCTTTGTGTGTGCGAAATAACGGACATCTGCGGTTTATCCCAATCAAATGTATCTCAACATCTGTCAAAATTAAAATCGGTTGGCCTTGTGAAGGAAAGAAGAAAGGCACAGTGGATTTATTATTCATTAAACACCACTGATTTTCCCATTGTAAAGGAAATCTGTGGTCTTTTACCAGAATATGATGGAGACATTGCAAAACTTGAAGCCCTTAGTGATGATTCAAAGTGCAATTCGTCATAGTTTTATAATTGTCAAAATAATTCTAATTTATTTGAACACAAAGATAACCAACTCTCTTTGAAAATAATCATTATAAAATTGGATATGACCCTATTAACTAAAGATAGGGTAAATATATGGTTAACCAAATGAAAAAATTATTAGCTGAAATTATAAATTAACTGGTTTTCCCCATTTTACCCAGGTGTTTAATTAAGTTTATGGCAACCGAAAGGCCTCTTGAAACATCCGGATCCTTAAGCTCTCCAAGAAGACTGAAAGTACCATGGATTTTTGGTTCTTCTGCAAATTTCCCCGATGAAATTCCATCAAGGACCGTAAGGAGTTCCTGCATCACAGCTGGATCTGATAATTTTGCAAGTACTTCTAACAAAGAATTTAACATCGTCGAAACTCCGTTAAGCATATCGTCTGTTAGGATACTTCTCAAGCTTGCTGTTGCATAAACTATTCCCTTAAGGGAGTCGGTCATCCCCTTTTCCTGCAACTCTGCAATCCATTGAACCAGATTTGTAACATTTTCCAAATTATTGAATAACGTGTCGATATCTTTCTTTGCACTGGGATCTCTTAGTTTATCATTTAGAATTAATTCCAGTTCGTTTGTCATTGAATCACCTCATTTAATACTGGTTTTGCAGTCATATTCCAATAGAGATTGTTGTATATGAGTTTAATCCAGTAAAAGGCATAACTCTCAGGCATCATTATGGGTTTTTGTGTATAGCTTGATGTTAGCATCGACGCACTACCGATACCAGTTATCATCAGGGCGCCTCCACTTCCATCATAGGTGGATATGGGTTCGTATCCTTCAATTGCCTGGGAAATTCTCTCAGAGACAACAATAGCCTCGGCATCTGCTACAGATCCTGCCTTTGAGACCTGTAAATTGGTAGCATCTCCTATTGCGTAGGCATTTTCATACCCTTTGATATTAAGTGTTAGATTATCCACTGTGAGCCACCCCATTTTATCTCCAATTTTAG
>JAJYDZ010000079.1 GCA_021790415.1 Thermoplasmata archaeon
AGACATGCAACATGATTATGCAGCAATTCAGGAAGGTTGCCTTCCACAAGAATCGATGAACCTGCAGGATTTGAAGACATCATAGTCAGGATTGCGGAATCATAGGGTTTTGGAATCATCTTTCCCGGAATCTCATAATACTGATTCGAGCCGGTTAATTGGGGATTTAGTGCATTTTTAGCATAATCTCCAGAGTACATGCTTCCTATGGGTGTGTACAGGGAGAAAAGCACAATATTAATGACCAGAAGATAAACAGCAATAATTCTTATGCTGTATCTGCTCAGGAACTTTGATCTGCAGTTTTTTAGGGCATGCTCCATCCTTGAAAGGCCTATAACAAGAGAAAACATTATGATAGGGGCGTACAGAGCAGGATACTGGAAAAACATCAGGCTCTGGTATGGAGCATAGTTGTTAAAGTATACGAACGCAGCAAATGGGACTATCATGGAGAGATATTCTATGCCTGCAAGGGGGATAAATAGAAGTGGAAGAAGAACCCTTATAACAAAATCATATTTCAGCATAGGAGTAAGATAAAGATCCCCATAATTCTGGACACTAAGGTAATTTGAATAATATGTATGCATTGTGTAAAGTGATGGGAGAAGGAAGATCACGCTTAGAATTAGAATAAGGAAAAATTCTGGGATCATATTTTTAAAATTATGATCACCTTTTCTTATCTTTTTGCCAATTTCTATAAGAAGGAACCAGCCTACAAGTATGGGGGCCATATAATCAGATATGGCTGCAACCAGAAGCAACGGCATCCACATCCTGTTGTTCTTTCTGTACATCAATATTCCAAAGAGAAATGGCGTGGGAAAAAAAGCCATCATATGAAAGTCGAACCAGTACACTCCACTGAAAGGATAATACAGAAAATACAGGACTTCAACCACAATAGATATTTTCTTTGTAAGGCCTGCATGCCTGCTGATGAAATACAGCGCTATAGGGGAAAGAGAGAGAAAAATATTCTGATATATTAGAAGTATCCACTCTTTTGAATAGAAGTAATAAATTACTCCGAGTGGTATATAAATAAGTTTGGAAAAAGCTATGGGATTGGGGTTGGATGGAGTAGCGAAGAGTCCACCTCTGAGAACGCCATAGAGAAGACTGGCATTTACGCCAAGATCTAGCACATTTTCAGTGAGAGAAAGATATCGCATTATAGAAATATAACAGAAAATTGATGCAAAAAATGAAGAAATAAGAATAGCGAGAATATTGTATCCATCACTGAATAAATCAGATGCAGAATTCCCAAAATGATGTGTAATAGATAGCAATTTATTTCTCATTTCTGCTTCTTTCCTGATAATGTAAAGTTAATTATTAACATTTGTGAACAGAAATCCAACACTCTTCGGGGGTGACCTATAAAAATGACAATACTCCTATGTTTTTATACATTGCAATATTCACATGATATGCCTCAGACCACAGTACGGCTTGGATTTCATATCATCACAGACCCTGCAATGGGCGGAGGCGTTGAGAGATGGCTTATTAATACATTGAGTTCAGTGCCACATCAATTTAATATCACGGTAATAAGCACAGGATTTTCTGATCGGAAGAGGCTTGAGAAAGAATCTCAATCTTTAAAAAAATACAATAACATAAAGCTGAACCTTTTCGAAAACAAGTTCAGATTTTTCAGGAAAAACAGGATAATGTCCTTCATTCTCGACAATTTTTTTTTGCCATTTTTCCTTTTTTTCACTGCATGGTACTACCGGATCTATCTCAAGGGGAATGACAGCGACATTGTTTATCTTACAAAAAACCAATACTGGAGGCTTTTCAAAGGAAAAGTTCTAATGGGGTCATCCCACACAGAATTCCATGATCAGGGATTAATAAATACAATGAAGGCTAAACTGTATGCTTCCGGAATACTATACAGAAAAATCTCAGCTTTTCATATATATCCTGGAAGAGACAGGTTAAAATTAGAGCTTGGGAAAAGGGCCATGGTGATGGAATTGCCAAATGGAACTCCAGAAATTGAATGTGCTGGATTCTTGCAGGAGCAGAATATTAAATTTCTGTTCGTTGGAAGAATTGAAAAAATCAAGGGAATCGAAGTTCTAATAAACGGCTGGAAGATGGCAAAGGTTCAAGACAGATCAACTCTATTCATAATTGGATCAGGTTCCGTTCATCTATCTGAAGATAATGAAAATGGAATAAAGGTACTTGGTCAGGTAAGTGACCAGGAGCTCCACAATTTCTATTGCAACAGCGATATCTTTCTTTATCCGACCCTTTGGGATTCTTTTCCTTATACGGTCATTGAAGCAATGTCTGCAGGATGTTTCATCATATCCGGATCGGTAATCAGATCATCATTCAAGGATGCGGAAAACCAACAGGCCATAAAGTTCATTTCAAGCAATCCTAATTCGCTTGCAGAGGAGATCAGGAGTGCTGTTGAAAGGATCTCAACCCTTAGAAACAACAGGGAAGAAAGAAGAAAATTTTTCATAGAGAACTATTCCTCAACCCGTATCAATGAAAAATTTTTCTCAGCTATGAACGATCTGAGCGAGAAAACTAAAATCGGTCATATGGAAAACATTTAATTTACTGTTTTCACTTCAACAATATGAATATACTTGTCACAGGTAGCAGAGGTTTCATAGGTTCACAGTTAATGGAAGATCTGAGAAGCAAGGGTTTTGATCCGGTTGGCGTAGATATAGAAGACAGAATACCGGAAGAAACAAAATTTGATATTATCCTTCACTTTGGTGCAAGAACCCTCATAAGAAACTCACTGAATCATCCATATGAGTATTTTGTAGATGGGCTTTCCCTCACAATGAAATGCCTTGAAATGGCGAGAAAATCTGATGCACTATTTCTTTATCCATCTTCTGGCTCGACAGCAGAACCGTCTAATGCCTACTCTATGTCCAAAAAGCACGGAACAGAGTGGATCAACCTTTACAGAAATCTTTATGGAACCAGAGCAGTAATTTTCAGGTTATTCAACATATATGGAAGGAATGCAAGAAAAGGAGCGGTCTATTTATTTTCAAAAGCCGCACTTTCAGGAGAAAAGGCCATAAGGTTCGGAGATGGTTCTCATGTTAGGGATTATCTTAATGTGAAGGATTTGTCCAGAACAGTTCTTGAAGTTGTGAATGGCAATATTAAACCTGGCGATTATGAACTTGGTTCCGGGAAAGGCACCTCGGTGAACGATCTTATCAAAACTGTTGAAACTTTGAGTGGAAGAAAAATAGAAGTTGAGGAAAGGCCCTATGTTCTTGAAGAGGCAGAAAATCTTGTCGCAAGAAATTCGCCTGTGAAGAATCCCATGACTCTGGAAAATGGTATCCGGGAGATACTTGAAAAACTTAAAAGTGAACTGCAATGAAAATTTCCGTCACAAGCCACCACTACTATCCACACACGGGAGGTACAGAAAGGGTAGTAAAAACTTCAGTTGATGCACTTTCTGAAATGGGACATGAAGTGCATGTATTCTCTGACATTGAAGATCTTCAGGTTCTGAAAGACAGTGAAAAGATTCAATACCATGGTATTAAACTCCGGAAAATTGGAAAATTCAGGTTTCCGCCGTCAGATTACTGGAAAATGCTCAGGAAGGCAGGTTCAGATATATACCATATACATGGGCAGAGAGTGTGGAGCTCTGACTATCTGTACATGAACCTGAACAAAATAAAGGCTAAAAAATTGTTTACTGCACACGGATTTTATCAGCTTATTTATGGCGGAACATTGAACTCCGTCTATTATCGGAAATTCATGCCATCTTTTCTTTCGAAGTTTGATCATATTATTTCACTTACTGAAAAGGAAAAGAATATCACAACTGATCTTGCACCTGATCTTGCCGAAAAAATATCTGTCATCCCTGATCCGGTGGATTTTCACAGAATCTCTGTTTCTGGGGATATTGGCGTAACTGTATCTAAATACGGTCTGGATGCAGGGAAATATTTCATTCATTCAGGCGGACTGCAGAAAAATAAGAATATAGAATTTATAATAAGAGCGATCAAGGGATTGGAACAACCACTTGTGCTCACAGGCAATACTCCTGATCAATCCTATGCTGCATATCTGAAACAACTTGCTTCTGAAAATAAAGTTAATCTGATCTTTGCAGGAAATGTGCCTGATGAGGACCTGTATACTCTGATGGCAGGTTCAGATGCTTTTCTATTTTCCTCGAAATTTGAATCCTTTGGAGTGGCGATGGTGGAAGCTGTCTATTCAGGTGCAAGAGTCATATCTGCTGACACAGGAGTGGCAAGAGATCTGTCTGCAGATAGAATGCTCCAGATTGTTGATTCTCCTGCCCAGATGAGAGAATCTATCACAAATTACAGAAGAAGGATCGATCTGGATTCTATCAGGAAAAAACTCGAAAGTAATTATGCAACTGGAACCATTATGGGGAGACTGGAAAAACTGTATGAAAACTGAAAAAAAAGTATCTGTGGTCATAACTGCCCACAACAGGAAAAAATACCTGAAGGATGCAATCGAATCCATTCTTCACCAGGATGTTGATCATGATGTTTCAATTGAAATTATAGTGGTAAGTAACTTCGATGATCCGGACTTAACCAGATTCATGAAGGAGAAATCAATCATAAATGTTAGGACAGATAAGGATAGCTTTGGCGAGAAATTAGCAACAGGGATTGATTTGAGCAATGGCGATATAATCTGTTTTCTGGACGATGACGACATGTTCCACAGAAAGAAGATATCAAAAGTTCTGGAAATATTTGAGAATAATCCGGGAATGTCGTATCTGCATAACGATATTCAGACAATATCAGAAGATACTACATTTAATGAAAAAATGGGAGAGTCCATAAGTAATAACAGGAATGGACTTGATGTGTTCAATCTCTCTGAAAATAAACCTTCGGTAAAATCAGGAAAACTGACTTCAAAAAGGGCTGACTGGTATGTTTCATGTATTTCAATCAGGTCAGATCTGGCAAAAAAATATTCATCCATTCTGAAGAAAATATACAGGAGTCTTGATAAGGCATTGTTTTTGGCTGCTGTAGATTATGGCCATGAGATTGGAACAACACAGAACAAGCTCACACTTTATAGGAAGCATGAAAGCGTTACAGGCATTAAGACTTCAAGAGAGAAATTCATGCTTGCAAAACACCAGTTCACAATGGAATCCATGGAAAATCTGGAATTTCTTTCCAGCACTCTTTCAAGCAGTAACGAGAACTATCGTAATTTTCACAGGGTATTCATTAAAAAAATGCAGGCAAATGACATTATATACAGCATGAAAAGAAAAAGTTCCATTCACTTCGCTTTAAAAATGATCTCCTTATTTATTGGTCAGGGGTGCAGGGAATGTTTCTTCATAGCAGGAATTCTGTTTATTCATTTTCTATCACCTGGACGAAGTATTGATATCTATATGAAAATTCAGAATTCAGGGATTTAAAATTAATTAATTTTAAAATAATAATATCTTGTAGTAGATAATAATACAAAAAAACGTATTTATGTCTATATCATACAGAATCAGTATGAATATAAAAGAAGATATAAGAATGTTCAAAAACAATGAAATAGAACTGGTGGACACAAGAACATTTGAGGAATACATGGATTCCCACATACCCGAATCGGCACTTGCTACTTTCTATGAGAAACGCTGGCCAGAAGATATTGCAGAATATGTTAAAAAATCAAAGAAAAAATTCATCTTTCTCACTTCAAACGAGAATTATTTGGAGAAGATAAGAGAAAGCCTTTCAACCAGGGGAATTGATCCGACAATATACCTTTACTCAGATTTCCTCAAAGAAGGAGGGTTCGTAGAGGCTCATGCAACAAACCTCACACCGGATCAATTTATGGAAGAAAGAGACAGGTGGAAGGTTATAGATGTAAGGGAACCATACGAATGGTCATCAGGGCATATAGAAGACGCAATCCTGATGCCTATGAATGAACTTTTCCAGAATTACAGAACTCTTGAACAGAATGAGAAATATGCACTGGTTTGCGAACATGGGAACAGGAGCATGTATTCAACTATGTTTCTTGCAGACAGAGGATATAATGTTGCAAACATAGAAGGCGGAATGAACGAGTTAAGATCAAGGGGATACAGAAACTGAAAATTTTCTCAAGAGGGTGGCTCTAGATATTCAAATTCCTTTAAAACTTCTTTTATCTCACTCTCATACATAACTTTCTTTTTCTTTACATATTTCATTCCTGTATTTTTCTCGAGGAAAAAAGCACCGGTGACAATATTTGCAAACACATACAGTATCAATATCAGTGTTTTGGCAAAAACAAGAGATGCAGAATTCTGTTCAATTGTTGTCATAATCATCTCAAAAATAATAAAAGGAAAGAATAATAAGGAATAGACTGAATTGTTTCCTGCATAGTAAGAAATAATGATCCAAAATATTGATAAAACAGTTGTAAAAAGTAAAAAATTATAATGAATGGCATGGGTTGTGAAAAAAAGCATGATTTCTATAGAGAGAGGCGCTAGAGAGATGAGAGCAATATATTTGTAAATACTGCTTTTTTTCCCATGGGGCCTGTTGGATTTTGCCATTCTGAATACATCAATTCATGATATTTATATTCATACTGGTACAAGTATATTGATTCCAGACCTGACGGAAAGGAAATCGATAAAATTCATTTTATATTCCTTAAGATACCTATCATACAGCCCCATATTCTTTCCACTTTCAAGTTTTACTGAAAAAAGTTTCCTGTCAATCTCAGGCATTCTTTTTATTTCTGATATTTCATTAAATTTCACGCTGTTTTTTTCCGATGGTTTTATTATGTATAGTCGGTCTTCATGGATTTCTATTGTGGCAAGTTTCATGTATTTTTCCCTGTTATAGTAAAAAATGAAGATTAGCATTATCACGTATGGAAAAAGGTTTAGGAAATCAGCAACAAAAAAACCCGGATAAAGGTATATTGGTATGATAATTGCGATAATGGCAAGAGCAATTGAAATTGGAATGAATGTAAGGGGGGCCGCCTTGAATGATATTATTGTCTTAGGGGATGCCATCAGGGAGTAAGTCCGCAATCGCTAATATCTTTTCGAATAGGAGTAGTATGAATCATACCTATTATCGGAAAATTTATGCGTTCTAAGGGAAAAATAAATATGTGTTTTAGAATACCCGAATTACGGATAGGTGGCAGAGAGGTGATGCGTGGGACTGCAGATCCCATTTACTAGGGTTCAAATCCCTACCTATCCTTTGTAC
>JAJYDZ010000080.1 GCA_021790415.1 Thermoplasmata archaeon
CAGTCAGGGCCAGTACCAGGAAAAGGAAGTTTGTCAGATACAAGTTCTGCAAGCGCGTCTAGTGTGACAAGTAATTCTTCTACATTGAATATGGGGTTACTGTTGAGTGATTATGCATGGTCAACACTAAACCGATTCACGACTACATATTCTGCTTCTGGTTTGAACTATCTGTTTTACACACCGCTGGTCACAATAGGATATCCACCTGAAGCAGGTATTCATGCAGGCTTGCTGAAAACATGGAGTAGCAACCCATCATATACAGTGTGGAACTTAACACTTAGGTCAAATTTGAAATGGGACAATGGCCAACCAATGACTTCTACTGATTTAGCATTCTCTCTTAATCTATACAATAACAGTGCAACGGATACAGCAGATTATTTTGGAGCAACTATGGTTCACAATGCAACCATAATAAACAGTACAACAGTACAGCTCGTGTTCAAGAGTTCTTATCCCTCGCTTTTAAATTTTTTAGCTGGTGGAGAAGCGGACATGGTTTATGCCCCTTCATTTGAAAATATTCCTGCGTCTCAATTAGCAAGCTTTACGAATGAGAAAAATATAGTATTGGATTCCCCGTATGTAATAACTAACTATACAACTGGTGAAAACCCATTGATTTTAACAAGAAATCCATATTATTATCAGGGTCAGCCATACTACAAATATCTGAAAATAATATTATTCGACTCCACAACAGCAGAAATATCCGCTCTCTCTTCTGGAGAAATCCAAATTGCATGGGATGGAGGATCTTACACAAGTGCAAAGGCATTCAAGGTGCCTGGATATTCCCTTCACACACTTGTCCCGTCAGGGGAGGAGGTAATAAACCTCAACTATATGCAATATCCAATGAATATGACCAGTGTAAGACAGGCACTTGCGTATGCGGTTAACAGAGAAACATTGGCCCATCTTGGGTATGGTAGTGAAAATTATACTCTTCTAAACTATGCCACTCTAACCAGCCAGTACGACCAAATGCTTGGACTGACGTCAAGCCAAATCCCCAATTACACACAGAGTCAATCCAAAGTTGATTCCCTTATGGAAAGTTCAGGCTTCAAGCTGGTAAACGGATACTGGGCGAATTCTACAGGAAGCACAGTTACAATAAAGGTAATTTATCCAAACTATGAAACTGGAGCAACAGATATCTCTGTTGAACTTTCAACAATGTGGGAAACAGCAGGTTTTAAGGTGCAGCTTACTCCGCTTACCACTACTGACTTTACAAGCACATTAGCTTCTGCAGATCAACCAACTTATGGCGCAGCAGTTTGGGATGGATATGGATTTGGAATCCCGTTGAATTCATTCATCACTAACATATACACTTTCTTCTATGGATATCTAACACCAGCCTTTGATAAGTCTTTGGGAACAAGTGCATCAGCTCTATATGGTACACATCTGGTTAAAAATGGAACCCTTGCAGATGTAATTGAGGACTACATAAACGCTTCAGCATATCCTTTTGACACCCCACGCAGTAATTACTGGAATCGAGAGTTAGCAATGAACTTTGCAAATCAGGTGCCAATGATTCCTCTCTATTATACTACTAATTTTGAAGAAGCTAGCAATTCTGTGTACTGGGGAAATGCAACTAACCACACTGGAATCTTCGACACACAGTCACTGACAATGCCTCAGTTTTGGGATGGGACTCTTATGGTTGTGCATCCTATAATAACTAAAAGCACCTTCTCTGATATTGATTTATATATAATCGTAGCTTTTGTTGTCATAATAGCAGCAGTTGCAGTAGGTGTTGGTTATAACATAAAGAAAAAGAAAAACAAGGAAAAAGAGGATTAAACCTCATAAAATTTTTAAATATAAATATTTTAACAACAAAATAATTTAAAAGAAGGGAGATAACTTGGCAGGTTTGAAGCAGAGATACAGCAGAAAATATATTGTTAAGAGAGTAATTGGGACAGTCATAGTTTACTTTGCCGCGGTGATTTTGATATTTGTTATTGAACATTTAATGCCAGGTAACATTGCCTATGATTTCGTTTCCAGGCTAATTGCAGAAAACCCTCATATTTCTTACCAGCAGGCCTTACAGGAAATTGAATCTGAATATGGGTTAAATCTCCCAATTTATGATCAATTTGTGATCTACATCAGAAATGTATTGTTTACATTCCCACCTAACTTTGGAACTTCATTTGAGTATTTGAATGATCCAGCCATGAATATTGTACTTAGGGCATTACCATTTACACTTTTATTGATAGTAATCTCTCAGTTGATAGCATGGGGTGTTTCAATATTCATTGGTGTAGAACTGGCTATAAGGAAAAATAAGCAAACCGATAAAGCTTCCGTACCTTTACTTTACTTTGTATACAGTATCCCAATTTTCTGGCTTGCTTTGATCATGATTCTTGTTTTCAGTCTATATCTTCATATTTTCCCAGCTATAGTTCCATTTTCGTATGGGTCCCCAATTTCTACTATATTATATGGGATGACTCTTCCCATAATAGTGGTAGTTATTTCAACAATTCCTAATCATACTCTTATAATAAGAAGTGCTACCATAGATTTTTTGAAGAGTGATTTCGTTACCGCGTTAAGAGCTGAGGGTCTAAAGGAGTCAACATTCAGGATGAAATTAATTAGAAATGCCCTACTTCCTTCAATAACTCAGTTCTTTATGCAGTTTGGCTATTTGATTGGAGGTATATTTATAATTGAATCTCTATTCTCATTACCGGGAATGGGTACTGTAATAATTACCGCTGCTCTGGAATATGATTATCCCGTAATAGAGGCCGGTCTTTTCGTAACGTCAGTGGTGATGATCCTTTCTAATTTAGCAGCAGATCTGTTATATCCACTTCTGGATCCAAGGGTTTCATACATTTAATAAAGGTGAAAAATTTAATGATTGAAAATAAAATTAACGGAAAAATTAAAGCGACCCTGAAATCATTAAGGAAAGAGAATGGAATACTGTCACTTCTTTTCCATGATAATTATTTCAAAATTGGTTTTATAATACTGGCTTTTTTCGCCATACTCGCTCTCATTTCCTTTTTCTATCTTCCATACAATCCTATTGCATCTACTGGTCCACTGTGGTCTCCCCCGTCCCTATCTCATCCCTTTGGAACATCTGCTTCTGGACAGGATCTTTTTAGTCAGTGGATGTATGGTTCTCAACCAACTCTCTTTGTTGCATTTCTATCAGCAGCAATTGCAGCCTTATTTGGAGTTGTAGTCGGCCTATCCGCAGGATATTTTGCAAGAGCAGATGAGCCTTTAATGAGATTTGCTGATATCTTTCTGATATTACCTATACTCCCCTTACTCATAGTCATTTCAACATTTGTTAGGCCAACAAATTTTACAGCCTCCGTAATAATCGGAGTTTTATCATGGCCATGGATGGCCAGGACTGTAAGATCAACAGCTCTTTCAATCAAGCAATCTCCTTTTATAGAGGTAGCCATAATGAGTGGAACTCCAAACAGATATATAA
The DNA here is from genome assembly GCA_021790415.1 of Thermoplasmata archaeon. The sequence continues at coordinate 3,512 of JAJYDZ010000080.1, forward strand.
TTAAAGATATATTTTCTCACACTTTACCTCTGATTATATCCATAAGTATTTTTTCAGCAACTGGAGGAATTCTTTTCCTTGCATATATGGATTATCTGGGTGTAGGACCAATTACGAGCTATGCATGGGGCACAACTCTCTTTTATGCTCAAACCTCAAATGCGTTATATGTTGGAGCATGGTGGTGGATAGTTCCATCAGGTTTAAGCATTGGAATACTTGCAATGGGGCTTTCATTAATGGGATATAGTTTGGAAAACGCTTACAGAGGTGTAACTTAATGGATACTATCAGTAGCGAAATCGTTTTGGATGTCAGAAACCTTTCAGTAATATACTCATCTTACGGTGTAGAGAAGAAAGCAGTTGATTCCATTTCTTTCAAACTACGAAGAGGAGAAATATTAGGTATTGTTGGAGAAAGTGGAGCAGGAAAAAGTACAATAGCTAAAGCAATTATGGGAATCATCGATCCCCCTTCCTATGCAACCGGTGAAGTAATATTCAATGGAAAAAACATTATTGGCATGAGCGAATATAAACTAAATAAAATAAGATGGAACAAGATTACAATGATTTTTCAGGCATCAATGAATTCGCTCAACCCTGTAGAATCCGTTAAATCAAATTTTATGTCAGTTTTAAAAGACAAGTTAAATATTAACGAAAAAGGAGAAGCTGAAGTGAAAATTGATGAGGTTTTAAGATATGTAAGTTTACCCTTATACGTAAAGGATAACTTTCCACATGAGCTAAGTGGAGGAATGAGGCAGAGGATTCTTATTGCACTGGCAATGATAACAGGACCAGAAATTGTAATTGCAGACGAACCAACCACGGCTCTTGATATTATCACTGAGTTTTACGTTCTGTCAATACTCAAAAAAAATTTACAGAGATCAGGTTCATCAATGATATATATAACACACGATTTGCCGTCTGTAATTTTTCTGGCTGATGAGATGCTAGTAATGAAAGATGGGTTGATAGTTGAAAAAGGTGCAATAAAAAACATAATCAACAACCCACAAAATGAATATACAAGGAAATTAGTATCAACATTAAATGAGGTGATAGACTGAATTTTTCATTCTCAGATCACATTCTTGAGGTTCATGACCTGAGCAAGTATTTTGGCAGGAAAGGGTATATAGTCACAGCGCTGGATGACGTTTCATTAACTGTCAATTCATTGGAGAACATAGCTATTGTCGGTGAAACTGGGTCCGGAAAATCGACACTGGGAAGAATATCATGTGGTCTGGAAAAACCAAGCAAGGGTAAAGTACTATTGTCTGGTAAAGAGATAGGAAGCTACAGGAAGAATGAACTTTGGAAAACAACACAGTACATTCATCAGGATCCATACGGAGCAATTGACTCTCTAGAAACTGTCAAAGAGATACTGGACAGACCATTACGCTTTCTCCTGAGGATTAAAGATCCCAGCGAAAAGAAAGAATTATTAATTGAAGCTCTAAGGTCAAGTGGACTAAGCGAAGACTATCTGGATAAGAAAGGAAGCGACCTAAGTGGAGGAGAGAAGCAAAGAATACTTATTGCAAGAGCCTTCATTGTGAAACCTAAATATGTTGTTGTAGATGAACCCACAACTATGATTGATTTCATCCACAGAGATGAAATTATAGGGACTCTTAAAAACGAAGGGGAGATGTTTGGGGCAACTCTTCTTCTCATTACACATGATATAATGATTGTTCCAAAAATTGCCAAAAAAGTCGCAGTGCTATACAGGGGTAAAATAATAGAGGTTGGGTGGACAAGAGATATATTAAAAAACCCTTTGCATCCATACACAACATTTCTAGCATCAATTAAACCATCTAAACTCCTAGGAAATTCTAAAATAATGGATGTTCTGAATAACTATGGGCAAAAGAAACAGAATATAGTTAGCCAGAACAAAGGATGTTCTTATGCATCAATTTGCCCCTTGGCCGACAATAACTGTATCGTTAACGAACCACCAACCATAGAGGCTGAAGAAAATCATTACGTCAAATGTTTCAAACCAGGAGAGTTTCAGTTATAATAAACAATATCCAACCTTTTCAAATAAGATTTTCACCATAAGTTGAACTACCATTCCTTTTCAAATTACTGCTAAATTAATACTTAAAGGCTCCTGTAAAAGAGACCATATAAAAATTTTTTACAAAGACGGGCGTTTGGCTTTTTAATTTTTCCAGATGGTTTGTAAAGACTTTATAATTTACCAGTACTGATGAACCATCGCTTTAATTTTTTCATCATAAATCTCTTTGACTTTCATCATAGTTTCTTCATTTAAATCTGGCTTTGTTGAGGAATTAGCATTTTCTCTAATCTGGTTAGACGTTTTTGCACCGGTTATTACTGTTGATATCTGTTTATGCATCAGAATCCATTTTAGAGCAAATTCTGTCATGGAAAACCCTGCTGGAATGTACTTTTTCAAATCTTTAACAGTCTGAACACCTCTCTCGAAGTCTACGCCCGAAAACGTCTCTCCCCTATCAAAAGCTTCCCCATTTCTGTTGAATCTTCTATGATCTCCAATCTCAAATTCCTCACTGCCGTTGAATTTCCCTGTGAGGAGACCTGATGCAAGTGGCACTCTTGCAATTACACCAATATTTCTTTTTTCCGCCAGTTCCAAAAAATAATCAGAGGGCCTTTGTCTGAACATATTGAATATAATCTGCACTGTAGATATACCCTTATATTCAGAAGCCTTTATGGCTTCTTCAACCTTTTCCACACTTACACCATAGTTGAGGATCAAACCCTCTTCCCTTAATTTTTCAAGCGATTCAAAGAGATCAGGATTATAATATACCTCCCATGGTGGGCAGTGAAGCTGCAGCAATTCTATTTCCTTTACATTTAGATTCTTCAAGCTTCTTTTTGTAAAGTTAAGGATGTTTTCGTAATTGTAGCCCTCTGCAGTATGTGGATTCAGCCTGCGACCAGCCTTTGTAGCTATATGGATCTGGTCACCGTAATCCTTTTTTAGCTCCCCTACCAGTCTTTCAGATCTCCCATCTCCATAAACATCTGCGGTATCGAAAAAGTTGATTCCATTTTCAACCGCTTCTCTTAAGGCCTTTCTTGATTCGTCATCATTCACTTCTCCCCAGGTCCCTCCAATTGCCCAAGCACCAAATCCTATTTCCGAAACCATGATTCCTGTTTTTCCAAGCTTTCTGTAATTCAATCTTCCACCATATTATTATGAGGTCAGTCTAACCCATTTATTACTCAGGCCATCCACTTCAAATCTTCCGGTACACCATTATTCTCTGCTATGCGTTTGAAGACTAGAGCACTTGGCCTCATTTCAATTTTCTTTGTCTTAAGATTGACACCAAGAATTCCGAATTTTAATCCGAAACCCGATGACCACTCGTAATTATCAAGCAGGGACCAGTGAAGATATCCTCTAACATCTATCCCCTCGTTTGCCGCCCTTTCTACCTCACTTAAATGAGACACCAAATACCTTGGTCTGATCTTGTCATAAGAGTCAGCAACTCCGTTTTCTGTGACTATCATAGGCATATGATATCTTTCATGATATTGTTCCAGGACGTGATATATACCCTCAGGATAAACTTCCCATCCAAAATCACTCACTTCTCTGTTATCACTGCTAAGCATTCCTGCAATTGCATTGTGTCCATATCCTTTCAGAACAGTATATCCAGTTTCTGTT
>JAJYDZ010000081.1 GCA_021790415.1 Thermoplasmata archaeon
TCTCTGAAAGAGTCCTGTACATTTCTGATTTAGATATTACTGAAAAGTAAATATCCCAATCGCTATGAGACTTTAGATAATCAAGCACTCGCTCGCCACTCTTTATATATGTCTCTTCAAAAATGCTATTGTTAGAGCCGGACTTTTTCCGAAGCTTTTCCATTACTTCGCGGGAAGGACTACCCAGATCCAGTTCTGCACCTTCACAAGCCTCAAGGTACAAGCTCAGGTTGATCATTGAACAAGTATCAATGACGCTCGCAAATTCACTATTCGATTCCATTAAGATTCCTCTGAAATCTTCTTTTCACTCCTTTTAGGATAAAACTCCTCAGCTATCTTGCTTACGTATTCCTTTGATATAGGAGGATCTATATTTTCAGAACTTGCTCTTGCCAAGGTCTGAAAACACACCTTTACAACAACACGGGGAAATCTCAATTGACTTCTTGAAAGGAACACATCTTCTATACCTCGCTCGAAGGGAAAAATCGACTTTGATTCACTTCCTGTGCGCATTGAATTAAGCCATTTTTCAATTATTCCAGTTATTTCATCACGATCCAACTCTTCAAGAGAAAGAGTTGTTTCCCCGTGATGACTAAATCTTTCCCAAAGAGGCGGATTTATCTTTTCAATTATCTTTTCTACACCGGGTACCATAGCTAGAACTATCCATAAGTTTTGATGCTCTGATTCGTCTATTAATTTCCTAAATGTAGATAGGTACTCGTACCGGACTCGGGAAGATATTCTGGCTCCAAGTGTTAGTTCTTCAAACTCATCCAGGAGAAGCGCAACACCTTCTGCCCCGTAGATCCCTTTTATTGCAGTGATAAGGGCATTGAAATATTCCGCTTCTAAATCTTTTGGAACCGAAGGGGATGTCCCCTCCGATACGAAATCCTTATAATCGAAAAATGGTCGAATTTTAGTCTCAATAACCAACTTTGCAAAACTATATGCCACATTTTCGTTATTGGTGAGCTGCACCTTATCCTTAAGTATCTTCTGGAGTTTAATTATCATCACATCACGATCACTCTTAGTCTTTAAGCTAATCAAGAATGCATCGTAGTTAGAGCCGAATAAAACCTGTTGAGTAGAAAGATAATGCTCACTAATTTCATAAAGTGCTTTAGAGAACTCATATCTTCCAAGCGACTGCAACACGTGATTGGCAATACTGTAAAAATTGACACCCGGGTTCTCAATATAAAATGCTTTTATTTTCTTTTTCCAGAAAAAATCCGTCATAAAGCCTTTCATAAAAGCGCTCTTTCCGGCCCCATAGTTACCAATCAGTGGGAATGTCTTCGCCCCTCTCCCTGTAGACAGTTCATCATAGAACTTTGTGACTTTTCCCTCCATTCGAGCACTCAAATATACATAATTTCCGTTTGGTAGTCCAGTACCAGAGGGAGTGAAGGGATTTCCCTGCAATTTCGCTTTATTTTTAAACCAGTTTTCCATTTATGATTTCTCCAATTTTATTTTTTAATAGCCTTAAGTGTGAAACATGCCCTACTCCATTAATATAGGGAAAGTACTGTAAAAATGTTTCGTCCATCCCAGCATAAGGTGATGTGGACATAATGGCATTCATTGTTATTGGAGTGAAAGAAACAATGGACTCGTTGTGTTGCACCAAAGAAATCATAAATGCGTGCAAGTCTGAAATAGCGATCCTTTTGGCCAAACAGATGCCTTCTATGAATGGTGGCAAGTATATTTCGATCCATTCAGAGTCTCGCTTATTATTTCCGAAGTTTACGAAGTCCGTTAGCAGTTGCGTATGATTGACTTTGTCAGAGACAGGGTAAATTACACGCTTATTGTCTTCAAGAGTATAAATTTCGTTCGTGATGTTTAGATTTAGGGACCACAGCCTGAGTCCCCAAAAAATTCCTTGAATTTTATCATAAGTCTCTAACTCAATGTCCCGGCCAACCCCAGAAGTAATTCTGAGGGGTCTTGATTTGCTCTTGCAGGATCTTTTTGCTTGAATTTTCTGATTCTTGAGGAATTCTACCTTTGCCGGATTTCCTAGACTTCTTAGATCTTGCAAGTCATAATTTGGCTTACTCATGAAAACGTCGAAGAAATTCTCCCTGCAATCATCATTCTCGACCAATTTAATTCTTAGGCATTCTTTTGCGGCTTCACTAAGTGGTCCACTTGAACTCCTTGTGATTGACAGGAAAGTTTTTGTAATCGCATCCGAAGAAACGTAATATTTTGCATCGTTTTTCAAAATGATCAAATGGAAATTCTCAAGAACTTTTCTGTAATGATATAGTGTTGAATGACCAACTTGTGGTTGTCCGTCTCTATTCAAGAAAATCCTGGAATCCCTTATCTTTCTTTCAAGTGCTCCAACCGTTAATTTCCCATCGTTTTGGTCAACTATGTGAATTATTCTCTTTAGTTTCTCAAAGTTTACATATCTCATCCAAAGGGTGTTCCTTTTTTGCATATCACAGGCTCCATATCACCCTTTTCGAAGGCTTATAATGCTTTCTAGTGAAAACGTTTTTCCGTATCTGCCCATCTGCTGGGGGCTGTTCCCCTTGTCTCGTGCCCTAATTGTCTCTAAGTGTTCAAAACCAATATTCTTAGCGATTTCGGTTACGTATTCACCAGCAAATATGTTTACTCCACCATATCTTGAGTCACCCAGAACTATATGCATAGTTCCACCGTTTTCTAACACCCTATACATTTCCTTAATTGTCAAATACATATCTTTGAAATATCCATCTACAAGCCTGATAACATTCTGGTTGGGTAGGTCCTTCTTTCTCAGTTCTTCAATATCTTTTTCAATACTTTTGGGGGGAACGTAATCTTCAACGCTGTACTGTTCTCTGGCCTCCACGTGTGACCGAATCAGCCTGTATCTAAGCTCCTTGATTTGTTCATAATCTTCCAGAAAACCAATCATTAGTTCGAGGAGGTAGATTCTAGTGTAATCGTGACGGTTTGGATACGGTGGAGAAGTTATTACAGAACTTATAGTACTAGATTTTAAGGTCGTTTTTCTTGCATCACCTATCATTGCTTTCGATCTGGTTCTAGGTAGCCCATTAGAAAAGCTGAGGTCGTCAATAATCTGCTTTGTTTTAGCTTCAAACAGCTCTTCAACAGAACTTATGTGCTTTTTTTCAACAGTCCTTATAAATGCACCATCTTTCCTAGTGAATGACAATTCTTCCAAAATGCTCAACAAACTCAACAAAAAAAGTTCACGATATTTTTTCTCTTCAATTTGCAAAATAGTTGATTTAAGAGACAATATTCTTTCAAGATAACCTTTAGGGAAATATTTCTTCAACATCTCTATTGGTTGCAAATCCTGTGGATCTAGCACTGGACGCAAGGGTCTTATTAAATTATGGTAAATCTCCAATACTCTCTTTTTTGAATATCTACGTAGTTTTACGTTAGTGGCTAGTATCGATAAAGGCATAAGGTCTAGGCCTAGAGCTCTAATCCCACTTTCTTTGGAGGCGAGAAGTGTGGTACCTGCTCCGCAAAATGGATCAAGTGTGACATCGCCAGGTCCTAAGTTATATTTATTAATTATAGTAGATACTAGATTACGAGAAAAACTGTGTTTATAAGTATACCATCTGTAAACCGGCAAATGGTTAACTTGATATGGTGTGACAAGCTTAGAATATTCGGTTAGGTGCCAATAGTCTTTTTCCAATTTAGATGATCTGGCACCTGTGATTGTGGGATGAAGATTCACATAGAACAATAGTTTCACCCGAGATAAAATTTTGGTAAATCTTTGCTTGAAATGTCAAGGAAACATATCCATCTTAAATTTCATGCCCTTTTGTCTTCCCTTCTTTGATGTATTCCTCAATCAAGGCCCTCATGTGTGGAAGTGACCATGCAAAGTCTACATGCTTGCATTCCTTGCTGTCATCCTTCTCGCACCATAATTCAAAGTGGCTGTTAATTCTCTTAATGTAGACCATAATGACGCTTGTTGTTTTCCCGGAATGATCAATCTCCTGTATTGCGACGTGATCATCAAGCACGTTAAGATGGGTCATCGCTGACAGCCCCCTGAACCTGTCTCTCCAGTCCGGGGGCATTTTGAATTGCACTCCTTCTTCAGTAATCTCACCTTTGGCAACTTCTTGTGTTCTTTTCAGTTGTTCTGCAACAAGTGTACCCTTTGCGGTCAACGAAATAGAGTAAGTCCTACGGCCATATGTCGATAAATCTTTTCTTAAGTAGCCGTCTCGCTGCAAAGAATCCAGCAGCTTATCCAAGACCTGATTGCTTGTGACTATATCAAACAACTCTGACTTCATGAAACTCTCCTTTTCAGTAAGTCGTTGAATGACTGATTTTGCGTATTTCAGGTCTAAAGAATCCATTGTTCAATAGTCAAATGGCAATTTGCATATGAGAATTCCTATATTAGCCGTTTGACTAATGAGTAACTTATTATACCTCCTTTCTTTGTCATTAGTTAATTAACGAATGGTGAATAAACATGGCTGAATACAGTGGAAAAGTAATCAAAATTACTGAAAGGAATTATGATAAGCTCCACGATCTTAAATTTGAGCTGAGGGTTGATACGTTCGACCAGGTCGTTAACTCGCCCCTAGAGGAGCATTCACAGAAGCAGGAGCTTGTGGCTTGAACGATCTTGGTTCCGAATCAAAGAACGTTCCATTCATTTTCAGTAAACTATGTACGCTGAAGCCAGGGCCCGATGGTGTACTTCAAGTTTATGCGCTGTGGCTTAAGTTCCCTGAATCGAAAGTAGAGATCAACAGGAACTCGCTGAAGAAGCTCTCTTCGATTATGATTGTTCTGAGTGTGGTGCTCCTGGCCATTGGAGTGATTGGCGGGCTCTCAGTCATAGCTTTGATCTATGATGTAACCGTAGTCTCACTTCTATGGGTTTGGACTGCAGTGTTCCTCGCAGTGATATTTGCAGGGAGGATGAAGTAAGATGACAGATCTGCTAACTCGGTCCAAAAGTTTTGCTGTAAAGTACCTGCCGCTGAGTGGTTCCGTAGGAGGGTTCTTTGTGGGAACAGCCTTTCTAGACATTTCAGTTAAGACGGGAAATGGTTGGTTCTTTCTTGCAGGCTTATTCTCGTTTTTCTATGCTGTATTCTACTATCGTTGGGTGACTGAAACCTCCAGAACGGTAAAGGAGCGTGAATAATGATCGGTTCATTAGTTCCCGTTATTCTTGCTACCATCCTCAGTCTGGTCATGTGGTCCCTTTACTCTTTCCTGGACTGGATGTACTCTGGTCCGCTCTGGCATTTTATTCTTGCCGAATCAGCCATGGGGGCCGCTCTTTTTACAATTGTTCTACTTCTTTATCGAGAACAGATCTTGCGAATTTGGAACCGAGTTTCCACCACAGGATTCCGGGGACTAAGGTGGCGACAAAGATGAAGAAGAGAACTATGGCTGGCCAGATGAATGGTCCACTTATCGGAACCTTGAGGAAAACAGCTAGTGGAGAACCAATAACCATGTACAGCAGGAACGCTGCCATTGAATCCAAAGTAATTCTAGAACATAACCTCAGGGCTCTTTCAAGATTTGTTCCAAGCTGTGATGGAGATAATTTTGCCTTATTCTTGTTACGCAGTAAATCTCACCACCGTGTACTACACGATTCAACTTATAAGATTTTCTCGGTGAAAAACCTTGCAGGGCTCACCACTTATGCGGGTTCACTAATGGGAAAATACACGAAAAAGTGCCTGAAGCATTCGGTTGGGTCAGGTGCAGCATCCTGCAGTTTTCAATTGCAGGAGAGTGGTTTCCTTAACAAACCAGGGATTTATCACAATTTTCCGGAGGAGTGCTGGAAGATTGTTGCCGGTCTTGTTGGGGAAACCACAAAAATAGACGCGGGAGGAGTGAAAGCCAGAAATCAGGCATACCAGGGAATGGGGTTGGAGGCGTGTCCTCCTGACAGCCTCTTCTTTGGAACTGTGCCTTAAATTTAGATAGAGGAGTGAAGAAATTGGAGTATATAAGAAAAAATATGGAGTGGGGAGCTTAAATGGCTCCTCGCTTGAGAGAAAGGAAAAACCAGGATCTGGAAAGAAAGCTTCTAGACTTCAGGCTTTGGGCAAGAACTTACGGCGGATACCATTCAACGTCCACGGTTCCGAAGCAGGTAAGGACCATCAGGAGATTCGGGGAAATCTGCAACATGCTCTCGCCCAAGGAGAACATGGAGTGCATCCTTGATGAGTTGGTCAACGAATCTGAAAGAGGAGTAAAACCGCAAACCCTGAACCATGTCATCTACGACATTGAGGCATGGGCAAGGTTCCTCGGCCAGCCCATGACCATTCCGAGGTTCAAGCAATCTGCCAGGGCTGAACCGTGGATACCCACGGATGATGAGGTTCACCGGATAAGGGAAAACCGCAAGCCGGTCAGGGGATCGTGCGATCTCGGCCAGGAATAGGTGCATAATCGACGTTCTCTTTGCAGGCGGGTTGAGGATAGGCGAGCTCATTAAGCTCAATCTTTCGGATCTGGACGGCAATCTCCTCTCGGTCATAAGCGAAAAGGGTGAGGCTCCCAGAGTCATAGGACTCCCCCAGTCTGTGACCGAAAGATTGCAAGAATACATTGAAAAATACAGGTCCCAGACTGACAGAGATGCCCTCTTCACTACCAACATTGGAAGACTGAATTACAATTATGCTAGAAACATGGTCAAATCCATTGCAAGGGAGTCGGGAGTGCCAAAATTCCATGCACATGCTGCAAGGCACTGGTGTGCCACGGCCCTGTTAAAAAGGGACTCCAGGGGACAAAGGCTCGACATAAGGGAGGTTCAAATCCATTTGGGTCACCGGTCCCTTTCCTCTACCCAAGTCTATACCCACCTAAGAGAAAGGGAGGTGGCGGAGCACACGTCAGAGCACCTGGACACCTTTTTTCGACTAGAGGAAAAAAGAGTGGATTCGAACATGAATGTTCAAATAATTTTCGGGACTGAACATGAATATGATGGGACCGTTGAGATTTGAACTCAAGTTACCAACACCCCAAGCTGGTAGGATACCAAACTACCCCACGGTCCCTATTTAAGAAAAGGGTAAGATTTCGTCGATGAGGTCAGTGTGGGAAAGTAT
>JAJYDZ010000082.1 GCA_021790415.1 Thermoplasmata archaeon
TCAGAACTGAGATTGAAGAACTCTGGAACATGGAGAATTGGGATGGAAACCTTTATAGCTGGATTTACATATCTAATAAGTGAATAGCATGCCTGATGTGCAGTTACTTCCAAAGTGGGTGATGGTCAGGTATCTTATGCTGTGGAAGGAGTTTGAGGATCGAAAATTTGATTCCGCAGATGCCTGGGAGGTTTTAAGAAAACTCCCTAAACCGGATAATAGGAAGACAGTGGCATTGTTCCTTTCAGAACTTAGGAAGGCTGGCTGGCTACAAGTTGAATTTGACCCGGACGATACCAGAAGGAGAATCTATAAACTTCGGCCATATGAGAACATGTTCGACATAGTCATTGACGAGAAAATGAGGGGTAAAAGCCAATGAAATTCAAAATTGAGGCCAGTTCGACGGTCATCCTGGGAGAACGGAAGGGAGAAATCGAAATAGGCAAATCTAAAATCAATACACCATCTCCTATGATAACCAATACTGACATAAATTATGCAAATAAAATAACCAGAAACTCCGGTATAGACATTTTTTATAAGAATGAGATTCTCGAAATACGGGACCTACTGTTTCCAGACAAGGTTAAAAAACTTATAGTGGACAAAAGAGGTCAAAAGAGTCGTTCCGACTGGATAAACAGACAAATTTCCAACGCTAAGTCGTCATCCAACGTCTCTTTCACTCTTTACACCCCTACATTTGCGGGCGTTACCGTTGAAAAGAAACTGATAGATGAAATAGTGAAGATGCAAATGAACACTGATCTGACGGCTGTCAACATTCCGGATCCAACGTGGATGAGTAATGAAGAGTCGGTAGAAATAATAAAGGAGAAATCGAAACTTATCACTAAAATTGGAAAGGAGCCATTCTATCTTATTCCGATGTCACAAGACTACGAAAGGTTTTCTCAAAAGATAAAGATGAGCGAGCAATATATCACTGGTCTAACTGCTATATATGCCGATATTGCAAGCTATGCCCCCAATTTCAAGATTCTGGCAGGACTCAGGTCGAATCCCAAGACCTTGAGAATACTATCTAACGTTGAAAAGACATATCCAGCAACAGACAGTATGGCATTTTACCCGCTTTCACTCTTTGTTTCGGATGCATTCTCCCTCAAGTATGGAGGATTCGGTGGAAATGAAAGAGACGCGGATAAGGAAAGGTACACGGCAAGAATACTTGACCAGGAAACTTTCGAGTATTTAACGGTACAAAAACACAAAGAAAGGTACAAAGAATCGCTAAATTCTGGCTCCCCTGTTTTTGACGGGAAAGAAATGGGAGAAATACTTGCAGACTTTTATGGAAATTTGACCGAGGCATTCAGAATAGATGAAGCATTCAAGGTTTACGACTACTATCAAACACTTCTAAGCTCTTTTCAGGTGGGAAAGACTTTTGAATTCATTACGCTTGATAAGAGGCTGACGAGCCTGTTACACAGCACTTACTTGTCCGATTCTATGAAAAAACAAACGATGTTACCAACAGAAAGATAGGGATTTAGAAATGCAATTATATAGCAAACAGATGATTATGTGTGCTTTAATAAAAATTCAACTTGGTGGTAAACATAATTACTGCTAACAAAATGACATCGGTTAGTAAGATCCGGAGCAACAGATAATGATAAATTCCGTAAAAATCGTTAGAAATCTGAGAGAAATGCAGATATCTCTGGTACTCAGTAATCCTGATTTTAAAGCTCTGTTTAGAGGAATCATAGGAGAAATCAAACGTGAAGCTTTATCCGCAATAAATGAGGCTTCTGTTGAGAATGCTTTTGAGCTCAAGCTGTATGCTCTGCTCTCACAGTTCAATATACCGTTCAATCCACAGAAAGAATTCCCAATAGATACGGTAAGACATATTAGAAAAGGACGTATCGATAGTAAGATCGGCGCCGTAATTATTGAGTACAAGCACCGATCAAAGTTAAGGGACCCCCACGATGTACGGGACGGGTATGAGCAAATTAAAAATTATCTTGAATCTTTATCCAAGAACGAATCGTCACAGTATTATGGGTTCTTAACCGATGGCATTAACTGTGCTGAATTTATATTTCAAGACGGTAAAGAAATTATGCAAAGTGAAACCCTTCTACCATTTGGAGTTGACGAGGGTCTCCGTCTTATTAGAAATATAACTCTATTGGACAAGACTAAGCTCTCGACTGACAATTTAATCAAAGATTTCTGTACCCCAGGTGATATGGACAACATTTCATATTCAATGGCACGAAACCTATATCGCATACTCCAAACACAGCCCAGCAATAAAACAAAAATGCTTCGTGCTGAGTGGGAACAACTCTTTAGATTAGGACACGATGACAGATCTCAACAGAAAAGAATCAAGGAAAGGGATGAAGAACTATCCAGACTAATGAATGCAAAATTTGATAGGAATTCTTCTGATGATCAATATGCAGCGTTGTTCTCATTACAGACTACATATTCAGTTATAATCAAGTTCATCGCTTATAGAATAATCTCAGATTTGAATTTCGGGAAGGCAATGAAAAGCTATGCTGCACAGCTTAGGGCTGAAAGCGAAACGCTCCGGTTGTTTTGCTCCGACTTAGAAGAGGGTGATATTTTTAGAGATCTTGGAATCAACAACCTACTGGAGGGAGACTTCTTTTCATGGTATGCTGGTAAGACGCAGTGGAATGACGACATCGCCAATTCCATAAGAGAGATTCTAAAGATTCTTTCTAGATATGAGAGCACTAATGATATATTTAAGACAGAAAAGATGACTGACCTTTTCAAAGGTTTATACGAGGCAATAATACCTCAGGTCGTACGTTCAAGTTTAGGCGAGTTCTACACTCCACAGTGGCTCGCAGAACATGTTCTACGTACTGTTAAACCCAAATCACATTCATGGCGTGGTTTAGATCCATGTGCTGGATCAGGAACCTTTGTAATAGCCATGATAGACCATGTCCTACAAGAGATATCAGATAAATCACCTTCGGAGCAACTTGACCAAGTTCTTAATAGAGTACAGGCAATAGACTTAAACCCACTAGCAGTGCTGACTTCTAGAATCAATTACTTCATACGAATCTCAAATCTGTTACCTCAGGGAAAACGTGTTAATCTTCAGATACCAGTATATCTAGGCGACTCGGCAAACGTGCCAAAGATAGAAGAAATAAGTGGTGTAAAGTGTCTAACATACGCTATAGCTACAGTCGAACAATCCATAAGTGTTGTGCTACCAATATCCCTAGCTGAGAATCTTCAAGAATTCTCTCACACCATGGTAGAATACGAAAAACAGATAAAGAAACAAAATAAAGACAAAGCAATGAATGTTCTTCTTAACAAACTCAACCAGAGTGACAAAAAGGACCTAGTAGTTTCTGAACTAGAGAGACTGACTGAAAGTTTGATCGATTTAGAAAGAAAGGAGTGGAATGGAATATGGGCGAGAATTATAACAAATTTTCTCAGTACTGCGGTGATAGGCAAGTTTGATATAATTATTGGGAACCCACCTTGGATAGACTGGAAAAATTTGCCTTCTGGATACAGAGATAGAATAAAGTCAATTTGCGTTGATAGGAAGCTTTTCTCCGGAGATGGATTAACAGGGGGGATAAACCTCAACGTGTGTGCGCTAATTACCAGCGTCTCTGTGGATAATTGGTTATCTCAAAATGGGTTTCTTGCCTTTCTCATGCCTAAAAGCATAGCATTTCAACAATCCTATGATGGGTTTAGACAATTCAGGTTTGGAAGGTTTAGAAGAACATTTTTGGAATTTGACGATTGGTCCGAAGCAGGTGATCCATTTTATCCTATTCAACATAAGTTTATGACATATGTTATAGGGAACCAGGGAATCGCAGGAGAGCTTGGCCACATCAAGGTCAAAAAATATTTCATAAACAAAGGACAAAAACTTGCAGGAAACCCTCACATACAGTATGAGGAAGCTATGACCATGCTGGAAGAAAAAGAACTTTATGCGGCACAGATAATGCCTCATAATACTGCTTTTACGATATCAGAATCAATATCGGACCTTGATTTGTTTAAGAAGTTCGCTGGTTTATCAGATTACATTGGGAGAGAAGGTATTGAATTTTACCCTCAAGAACTATTACTCTTAAATGAAGCCAAAACCCCACCAGTAGAACCGTCGGAAGGATGCGTCTTTGTCGAGAATATCCAAGTCACTGGTTCTAATTATAAAATACCCAAGAATACTTTTGAATTAGAAACCAAATTCCTTTTTCCCTTACTTAAGGGAGCATCTATCAGAAAGTTCGGAGCTGAAATAACGGGAGAATTAGTAGTGCCATTCCCGTATCTTAAGGAGGATTACAAACGTCCTTTAAGCAAGGAAGAACTTGGAGAACAATCTCCTAAGTTATTAGATTATTATCTTAAACATAAAAAAATACTAGAAGACCAAACAGAGTTCAGTAATAGAATACGTGGGCCGAACTCTGGGGAGTTCTATGGGCTTGCACGAGTGGGGAAATACACTTTTGCCAAATATCACGTAGCTTTCAGGGATAACACAAAGTGGGGGGCAACGGTAATATCAACAGCCAGAACATTTTGGGGTGAAAGTAAGACTATACTGTGCCAAAACCACGCTACAACCATATGCGAAAGAAGCGAATCGAAGCAGAAAAATAAGACTAGGTTCATAACAGAAGACGAAGCGCACTTCATTTGTGCAATACTAAACGCTCCAATAGTAGAAAAATTCATTCTACAATCATCGGATGAGCGTTCTTTCAAAGTCAGACCACCAATTAAAATTCCTCTGTATGATCCGACTGACCCGATCCATAAAAAGTTGGTAAATCTTTCAAAGGTGGTCCACGAACACAAAGAAGAAGTTCAAAACGTTCTCGCTCAACTTGATGAATTGTACTTATCTTCGGTTGAAAAAGCAGACCTAGTCCAAAGGAAGCTTGAATAACTTAAGCGCTTTGGGAGAGAATCTATTATTTCTATACCGAATCTGAGCAAAATTGGTTCCCGTTAAGTATATAAATAGCGAAAGAGTAATCACCCGATTCGAGATCAAAGGGTTGATTATGGTGAAGATTGGATTGCTTGAGATTTCTGACATGTCCTGGGATGAAACTAAGAGATCGGTAACTAATCTGGCCAATGAACACGGAAAACGACAAGCTAACCGGAAGGCAGACCATTGTGAATGGTACGAAATAGATAAAGAAGGAATTCCTGGGAGACAGATAATTGGAGAACTATATCGAATAAGATTCTTTATCAGAGACAAAGTGGAGAAAGTGGATTTACTTACGAATAGAGTTGCCCAATACTACGAAACAAATGTTAGATCGCTCGCTCTTATAAGAAGTTCTTTTTTCGATGAAACAGTGAGAATATTTCTTGCGGTAGAGTATGGAACTTCCCTTGCCATTAGGCAAATTGCGGTGAGACTCGGCAAGAAGGTATCAATACGGGACAGGACTTCCTTTAGTGGGGATTTCTTAGAATATTTAAATAAGGCTAATCAACAAACTCCTCATTACGCAGATATTTTTGGAGAAGACGTTGAGTCGGTAGGAAGAAAATACAGACTTATGAAACATCTGATTGAAGAACGATACAAAGATATTAGTGAGAGGGACAATAATCTAACAGAGTCATTTAGAGAATCAGCGAGGCTTAAAGTGGCTATACCAACACATCTTTCTGAAGACCTTCCAACAATTGAAGCAGTCCTCTATAAAGAGAACTGGGTCAACATCGTTAATCCTCAGATGAAAGATAACGGAATTGTATTTAATGAAGCTTTGATTTACCTCTTCAAGAGGCTCCAGGAAGCATACGGTGCTTTCCAGAGTATATCAAGTGGTGAATCACATTGAAGATTGAAATCCAAGCTAAAGAATTTAATTTGATACTCGAGAAAGTCAAGCAGTTGCAGCCAGGAAATAGAAGTATTAAAGTTGGAAACGCAGAACTGATTTTTAGATATGGTATAGTGATAATCGATGGAATGCTGACAGAACGAGTTCAATTCTCGGTAGTTGACCCGGCTACTCCCAGCGAAAACGTCATATCTTTGGTATTCGATGTTAAGGGTCTGAACGCTAAATTCAACACAGAGATAGAATTTTATAAAGAAAACGACGAGTTTCAGATGTACATCATTCCAAGTAGAGATAATTCCGCAATCGAGAGATTCAGAACAGCCCTTCAGAGCATATGAGTAGGTATAGCCATAGCCGAAAAATGAGAATTAATGTTGAGCATCTGAAGTATTACAATATCTTAGAGCTTGCAGCATCCACTTTGATGTTTGTTATTTCTAACATACATCCTCTTTATGACCCATATTTCTGGCTAATGGCGGCTGGCGTTATGGTATTGGCATTGAGTTATATGACGACGTCTGCTGATTATTCAAGAGTTCTCTTTACTGCAGATCCTCAAAGGATTTCTATGCTTGAAAATAATAAGGAAGGAACGGTTAGCATCTTTCCATATATCATGGATAAACGTAAATTGGAAATCTTCGCAATTGGAATGTGTATTACTGTTTCGTCGGATTATGACTTGTTGAAGGTAGTCTTGAACGGAGAATCTCTAACAACACTTCCAGATAAGGACTGTGTTTACTATGAGATTAAGAAGAAAATTGACCAAACATCGAAATTCGTGATTTTCTATAAGAAAAATGAGACAGAAGTTACTTCCAGAAGCTTAGATTTCACTATTTTCTATAACAAAAAAGAGAATTCTTGGCTCCGTAGGTTTAGAGAAAGCCATATAATTGACTGAAGTTATTTAATTCTTCAGTTCACCTAGACTGTAATGTGTCTTTTCCTATCCTCTGGATTACTTCAGTTCTCACTGCTTCTGCGTTGTATTTCAATTCAAATTTTTATACCTTAATTCCTCAACTTGTACTTTAATTCATTATTCTGTACTTTATTACTTAATTAAAATACAAAGCCTAGCCCGATGGCTTTGCACCTATAATCGGGGTTTTGGCATCTTTCAGTCGCGACATTGCTTCCGAGTGCAGAATTAATTGTTTGTGTTATTCATATAGGAATCGGTTTAGGGTTCTTAGATTCCTG
>JAJYDZ010000083.1 GCA_021790415.1 Thermoplasmata archaeon
ATAAAATTTGTGAAAAATAGAAAGGGGATAATGGGAATTACTGCTCCCATAATATATGATACACCAACAACCGAGGCGGCCTTCCTTGATTTAGCCTTCTCCTTGTTTATGTCATCAGTTCTTTTGAATCCTTTTTTAATTATCTGCTCTTTTTTGAAAAGGGATATCCTGTATTCTGATTCTGATACTCTAGCTAGATATGCTCCCAAAGACATGCTGATTGTTCCACCAATGGCAACAACCAATCCGGAGAGTGCAACTAAAATATGATTGCCAATTATCTCTGACAATCCTGCAATTGCTGCAAGTATTTCAACAAGACCATCGCTCATGCCGTAAATTATGCCCCTGCTATCTTCAAGCTGTTCGTCCTTGTCCGGACTGAACGATTGAAATGTCTCCTCGTGATTGATCTCTTCATTGATTATTTTTGAAATTTCATTTTTTTCAGTCCCTTCAGCATCTTTGCTTTCAATATAATTTCTATATTTGTAAATGCTTTCTATTTCGCCCTTTTCCAGTATATTTATTGTAAGGTTTCTCCCTATGATCCGACTGAGGAATATCAGTAACCTGATCTTGACCTTCTTCACCTTGACCGAATCAAGTGAAATCCCCTTTTTATCAGCAATTTTTTTCCAGAATTGAGCATGCTCATTCTCAATATTTGACAATTTGACAAGGCTATCTTTAATGTTTTTTTCTCGGGTTATTAACGCCAGTTTTTTATAAAATTCCCGGTCGGTAATTTCATCCTGATAAAAACCAGAAACTTCCTGATGCTTATTCGGCCTCATCTAAAACTTAAATATGTTTCATTCTAAAATACTTTACAATTTCTTAATAATAATTGCTGTTTCATTATCAAAGATCAATTGCTTAAATTATATCCAAAGATACAATATACGATATTCGTAATTATAGTTCGATTTACATTCACAAACCTATATATTTTTATTAGACATAGTTTAAAAGGGATTTTTATGCAAAAAATAAACAGTGAAATTAAAGATGATGTAATCCAAAAAATTATCCTAAAAACAGAGTTGCCGGGGCCAAATGCAAGGAAGATCATAGGGGATGATGAAAAATTTCTTGCCACAACAACCAAGTCATTACCGGCTGTAGCCAGGAGAGCAAAGGGTGTTTTCGTTGAAGATGTTGATGATAACGTGTTCATAGATTTTGCAGCTGGTATCAGCGTTAACAACATGGGGCACATTCATCCATACATTACAAAGAAGGTGGAAGAGCAGCTATGGAAACTTTGGCACTTTGCAGGAACTGATTATTACTATAAAGAACAGGTTGATGCAGCAAGAGCAATTGAGGAGATCGCCCCGGGAAATTTCAGCAAGAAGGTTTTTTTCACAAACAGTGGAACTGAAAGCAACGAGGCTGCAATTAAAGTTGCAAAAATCAACAAGCAGAAACAGGGATTTATAGCATTTATAGGAGGATTCCATGGTAGAAGTCAGGGTGCACTTTCATTCACAGCATCGAAGGCCATTCAGAGAAAGGGATTATTCCCAAGCATGCCAGGCGTTGAGCATGTTCCTTTCCCAAATCCATACAGAAATGTGTTTAATATTGATGGATATGAAAATCCTGAGGAACTCACAGAATTGACACTGGATTTCATTGAGAAGTATACTTTCAAAATGTATGCCCCTCCTGAGAATCTGGCTGCCATAATGGTGGAACCAATTCAGGGAGAGGGAGGATATATTGTGCCGCCTCAGGGATTCCATAAAAAACTGAAAAAACTTGCAGAAGACAATGATATGCTTCTCATAATGGATGAGGTGCAGACCGGATTTGGAAGGACAGGAAAATACTTTGCGTCAGAGCACTTCGGAGTTGTTCCCGATATCATATCGCTGGCCAAGGCCATTGCGAACGGCATTCCAATGGGAGCTACAGTCTTTAGAGCGGACATAGATTTCCCAGAGAAGGGTTTACACTCCAATACATTCGGAGGCAATCCTCTTGCATCAGTTGCATGTGTCGCAACAATCGAAGCAATGAAGAAAGAAAACGCTGTGGAAAATGCTGCAAAGAGGGGAAAGCACATGGAAAGCAGACTTAATGAACTTAAGGACAAGTATGATGCAATCGGAGATGTCAGAGGAAAAGGTCTAATGCTTGCAATTGACTTTGTTAAAGACAGAAGAACCAAGGAACCAGCCACTAAGCTGAGAGATAAGATTGAGCTTGAATCTTATAAACAGGGAGTACTTCTGCTTTCAACAGGAGAGAGCGCAATAAGAGTAATTCCGCCGTTGATCATCACCGATGAGCAGGTTGACATGGGTATAGAGGCAATGGAAAAAGCCATCAAAAAATCCCTATAGTGATTGAAGGTTTTCAAAGAAAGCAATCATTCTATGCAGTGGGAGACCTTCTTCCCATTGCATTATAAAATTATTATTTTTTGTTATTTTTACATTGGGTATTATGGAATATAGAGATCGGAATCTTCCTCTGGGTTCTCCCGGGATTGAAAAAATTCTCCATGGATCGTCGTTGGCATTTTTTAGCCTGAATGCATAAATCAGAAAGAGACCGGCATCTTCACACATTTTACTTAATTTAAGGGCCTGATCCTGATTCTTACCACTGGAAGATGAAAATGTCAAATTATCGCTTGAAGAACTTTTAACCTCAATTATCATTGAAATATCATACCTTATTGCCACTATATCAGCGCCCTTTGAACCTGCTGATCTTGTAACATAGAATGGCGATTTTAAAAGACTTTCCAAAGGCTCTCTCTTCTCATAATCAAGTCTATTGGCAAGTCTCTTTATTGACTCTTTTTTCCCTGAAAGAATTGATACAAGCTCCCTTTCATAAATACTGCCATTCAATAATTGAGATTTATCTCATCCTATTAATTTCTTTCAATCGGGAAAGGGATATACTTAATAATCGCAGAAGAAATCAGCCCGGATCAGAATTAAAGGAACTATGATTCTTGGAAAAATAAGGTTACAAACCAGTGTCATAAGGGCAATGGGTTATGCTGACTTTATTAGAGGCTTCGGCCGATATCCCACTTGGATACTTCTAGTAATATACCTTTCAACCATCAGGGATATGAGTTTCATAGATATTGGTCTCATATTCTTTGTTCAATCCGTCATTTCATTTCCCATAAACATTGCAGGAGGAAGATTCATTGACAGGGTCGGCAGACGATCAATAAGTCTGTTCCTTCCCATACCCCTCGTTATACTATATTTTCTTCTATTTATTTCCGTATTATACAATGGAAATATCTGGTTTCTCATAATAGAATTCGTCTCCACGGGAATTCTTAGCTCAATTCAGTGGGTCGTTATTAACGCAATAATTACGGATAACTCAACCACTGCAGGTCGGTTAGATGCATTCACAGTATTGAGGATACTTGGTAATGCCGGTATAGGCGTTGGTCTTGTAGTGTCAGGGGTATTCTCAATTTTTCAACCTGCACTATTCTTCATTGTCCCGGCAGCTGGCTCCATCATAGAGTTTTTCATCTTCAAAATATATGTTCCTGAATCCAAGCCATCTTTTGCAGAAAACAAACATGAAAATGGTATAAAAATAAAGGTGTACAGAGATGGGCTTCTCATTATAATAGTTGTAATAATGGCAATATCCGCCCTATTCGCCAATCAGTGGGAAACGCCCACATTACCTTTGTACCTGACACGATTCTTAAACATACCTGAGGAATTCATCACAATTCTTTATGCCATTAATACTGTCACGGTAATCGTCTTTCAATATCGCCTGAATATTCTTGCAGAAAAGATAGGATATGTGAGAAGTTTTTCTTTGGGGTTAGTCCTTTACGCCCTCTCGTTCATTGTCTTTGGTCTTACCGGCAATATCATAATTCTTGCACTTAATGTAGTGCTTCTTACACTTGGAGAAAGTCTTACTAATCCCTTCTTCTCTGTAACGGTTTCCAGAATTGCCCCTGCGGATAAACGTGGCGAATACTTTGGATTCAGTTCAGCTATTTCTGGTATTATAGGAACATTTTCTCCCTTTGTGGGTACACTTTTCCTCACGATTTTCTTCAATATACCCATAGATATGTGGCTCTCATTTTCCATGATCACACTGTTCATGGCTTTTGTGGCACTTTTGACAAGAAGAAAAATTCTGGATCGTGAAGAGAAGATAAAGGCAGGTACATCATAATAAATCCAAAACAGAAAATATATACCAAGAACGTATGGTCGAAATAATGGATGAGATTGTATACCGCCCAGAGAAGAAGTTTTTGGAAACCACTAACATTTATGAGTTGTCACAGAAACTGAATCTCCAGAGCATAGAGGAACTCTATGAATTTGCAGATAAAGAGAGAAAAACTTTCTGGGATGCTGTTGTTGATCACTGTGATGTATCCTTTTTTAAGCCTTACACTAAAACTATTGAAGAATCAGAAGGAAAGGAGTGGACGAAATGGTTTAAAGGCGGGACTATAAATCTTTCCTATAATTGTGTGGAAAAGTATAAAGAGTCAAGAGATCCGGCCATAATATGTGAGTTTGAGGATAAGACGAACATTATCATTTCATATGCAGATCTAGATTCAAAGGTTGGTAAACTGGCCGCCTTTTTAAAGAACATAGGGATAAACCGCGGAGAAAGAATCGGCATATTTATGCCGCTCATACCTGAAGCAATTATTGCTATGTATGCAATAATCAGATGCGGGGCAGTTGCGGTTCCAATGTTTTCAGGATACGGCAGAGACGCCGTTGAAACAAGAATTAAAGATTCATCAATACGATTTCTGTTTACCGTAGGATCATACAAACGGAAAGGAAAGGACATTCAGATGGCAAATTCTGTGAGAGGAATTGAAGGGGTCACACTCATTTTGAAGGGAAGTGCGCAGGAAGGAGATCTGGATTATGACTTGGCAGAGAATTTCAACGGTTATATTGGTTCGGAACATATGGACAGCGAGGAACCAGCCATTATTCTATATACCTCCGGAACCACTGGAAAGCCAAAGGGAACCGTTCATGTTCATGGAGGAACAACCGTTAATATATTGAAGGAGGTCAAGTATTATTTAAATTTCAAGGAAAACGATGTTCTTTTCTGGATCACGGACCTTGGATGGATGATGGGACCATGGTCAATAATCGGCGCAAACGGGCTTAAAGGAACCATATTCCTTTACCCTGGCGCCGTAGATTACCCCAACGAAGAGAGAGTTTGGGACATGGTTGACAGGAACAAGATCACCATTCTTGGGCTATCCCCAACATTTGTCAGGACAATGAAATTCAAAGGAGTTAAAAGGAAATTCAATCATATTAAAGCGTTCGCATCAACAGGAGAACCATGGGACAATGAATCGTGGAAGTATCTTTTTGAGCAGTACGGAGATTCAAAGGTACCAATCTGTAATATTTCAGGAGGAACAGATATTATAGGATGTTTTTTAGCGTCAACCCCTGCCACACCCCTGAAACCAAGATGCCTTTACAGAGGATTGGGAATGAACGTATCTGTAATGAATGAAAAAGGAGATGAGGTATTCAACGAGGTTGGATATCTTGTGTCCAAATCCCATTGTCCATCTATGACCAGAGGTATTCTTGGAGATAATTCCCGGTATATTCAATCATACTGGTCAAAATTCAAGGGTAACTGGTATCAGGGAGATTGGGCTGAAATGCATAAGGACGGATATTTCTTCCTTTATGGCAGGGCAGATGAAGTCATAAAAGTGGCTGGAAAGAGGGTTGGGCCAAATGAGATAGAGGATTCTGTGAATTCAGTTAAAGGGGTTGTGGAAAGCGCAGCCACGGGAATTCCAGATCCAATCAAAGGGGAGGCAATAACAATATTTTACACTGGGAAACCTGGGGATGACACTTTACGATCCATAAAGATGCAGGTTGAAAAGGATCTGGGAAAATCTTTCAGTCCAAAATATGTATTTCATATGGAGGCACTTCCAAAGACAAGAAGTGGGAAAATAATGAGAAGGGTCATAAAGAGCACTTTCCTTGGAGAGAGTCCAGGTGATCTTACAGGAATAGATGATCCTTCCATCCTGGAAAAGATTAAAATCATGGGGGTCAAAACCGCTAAAGACAAAGGTGCCGACTAGATTACATACATAAACACATACAAAAAAGCTTCTTATCCTGAATTGTCGTAATATATTTGTTGCAGTATGTATACAAACACTATATTTCATGAATGTTACGCATAATTAAAGTTCATAATCAATTCGAAATTCCGAATGAATTGAATGAACAACATTTTTTTATTTTAATAAGGCAATTTAAATTGTTGTTGTAGAGTGTATTATCATAATCGTTGAAATAAGACTACTTCACCTTTCATAAAATAATGAATTTAGATAGAATAGCAGAAAGCCATTTGCATTGAATAAGTTACCCATACCCATAAAGATTTTATCAGCTTCCAATGAATATAAGAAAATATTTTCTTGCATGGTATGTCAACATGCTGATCAAAGAAATGTTTAATAAGAAGATAAAATATAGAAGTGGTTCATATGACCGTTCTTAAAAGGGAAATCCTTCTAAGGGCTCTTGAGAATACCTATGGTAAAAAAGGCATGGCCAAGGAGGATGTTTCTGAGCTCTGCAATTTTCTTCTATCTTTTTTTGGGTATGAGGATTATGTTCTTGATAATGTCCTTTCTCCGCCTGAAAGGGATATTTTCTACAACCTCGAAGAATATGGGTTTCTCATGACCAGCAGGGAAGAAGTTACCATAAGCAAGGGGAAAACATGGAGAATTAACCAGTGGGCATACATAAGAAACAATATATTGAAGATGTCCAACGAGATCAAAGTTGAGGAACAGCCATACAGCATATATGACGAAGTTTTTAAGGACCTCGAAGCTTTAAACAACGATTAATAACAATTCTAATTTTTTTAGTGAAAGGAATTTTTGTAAGAAGTTTCCTCGCAAATTTGAGGAGCAATGTAACATTCTATATAGAATAACTAGATACTGCAGAAAGGTGGTTTCCTGGAACAACGATTGAGGTTTCGGGCCTCGATTTCAGGTATGAAAACGGA
>JAJYDZ010000084.1 GCA_021790415.1 Thermoplasmata archaeon
CCGCTTGATATATCCTCTCCTTTACATCTATGGGTATAAAATTGGATTCATTTGGGTTTATCTCTCCACCAAGAATGTGTATTATTCCATTGATCTTCCCTGAGACCACTGATTTGATTAATCTGATCCATTTTGTTCTTACTGAAGCATCTCCTATATTTAGCACTCTCTCAGGAGGTCTGCTGATTAAACTTACCAAATAAATCTCGTTCTTGTCGTTAATCTCCTGTACTATATTGAATAATGAATCTCTCCGGCCTATATCCAGCACAGATATATCATGATTTTCAGACGCGGCCTTTAAAATAAAATCTGAAACGTCTTTTAATCTTGATTCATGGAAGGAGAACCGGAGTTCTATTTCGTTTCCATTCATCTTAATGCTGTTAAAATATACTGACGGTATATTCATAACTTCAATTAAGGGTTCAACATATGATTCCTTCTTGAATTCCATAATCCAGTAATCATTTGCTTCAACACTTTCTGTGGCGGTAAGAAATATTTGAAACTCTCTATCTGGATTACTCCGTTTTGGTATAGAGAATCTAATTAGATTCTTATCCTGATCGAGTTGACCCATTGCATTTATCTTGGCTGTAACAGCAAAATTAAATGGTTGTGAATTCTCTTTCATGATAAGTTTACATGTAATAAAGGGAGTATTATCCCATTCTTCAATAAGCATGCATTTATATTTTAAATTACCCTAATAAGGTTTTGTAACACAATTCTGCATGATTTCAAAATTAATATATTGCAATTTGGTATGGTAATTGTGAACGAAAATCTCCATAGGAAATTAGTATCAAGAACAGAGACCCTCAGGAAGATGAATGAGGAGATGGAAAATACCATAGAAGAGCTAAAACAGTCTGTCATCCACAATAGGAACATTTTGAATGGTATAAAGACCGATTATGAAATCTCAGAGGCATGGCTCAAGAGGCTAAAGAATTTAGCTGGTGACTCGGTTTATAGGGGGGCAGAAAGATGATTGATATGGGAAAACTTCAAAATATAGTATTCATAAGTGAGGATGAAATAAAGGAACTCATGGAAAACGAGGGAGAATACAAAGAATTGGTAAGGTTGCTGATGGAAGAGCACAAACAATATATGGATAACCTGGAAGTTGTTTCAAATATCCACTCACAGCTAGCTGCGATTAACTATGATGTTCATGAAAAATTCATGAATACTCACAAGAACTCCATAGTTGTTAAATCATATATGGCAGAACTTAAGATGCTTGGAATTCCCATTGGTTCTGATCTGGATGAAATAAACAGGATTCTCGATCATTACTTAATACTTCATGAATTCCAATAGGAATTAATCTGTCAAAAAATCCTTAGGAAATTTTTGTTTAAATCAAAGTTTGTGCAATTATGTAATGAAAGTATTAAAAATGAATCTAATCCAGACGTTTGGCAATAACTTCACTTAAATCCTGAATGTTCATCTTATCTTCCCTGTTTGTTGTTTTTCTTGCGTCGTCTAGCATGGTCATACAGTATGGACATGCAGTGACAACTGTTGAGGCATTAATCTTATCTGCCATCTCTATACGTTTATGGGAAACCATTGTACCTTCAGTCTCCTGCATCCATAGTCTGCCTCCGCCGGCTCCACAACAGAGAGCCTTGCTTTTGTTTTTCTCCATCTCCTCAAAGTTTTCTGTGAATGATCCGATAATCTCTCTGGGAGCATCGTATATCTTGTTGTATCTCCCAAGATAACAGGAATCATGGTATGTATACTTCTCACTGGAATCTGAGGTTAATGCCTTTACGCTTATCTTCTTATCACTGATGAGCCTGTTAATGTATTCAGAGTGATGATAGACCTCAAGTTCAACACCATATTCCTTGTATTCATTTTTCAATGAATTAAAGCAGTGTGGACAGGCAGTTATGACCTTGTGAATCTTCTTTTCCTTGAATGTTTCCACATTCTGTTTAATCATCATATCTGCCAAATACTCATTTCCGGTTCTCCTTGCCGGATCACCCGTGCATTTCTCCATGCTACCTAGAATGGCAAATTTAACCCCTGCTTTTTTAAGTATCTTTGTGACAGATTTTGCTATATCCTGATTCCTGCGATCATAGGATGCAACACATCCAACCCAATACAGAACATCATAATTTGCATCTGGATTCTTTGAGAGGTCAACAACTTCAAGATTTTCTGCCCAGTCTCCCCTCGTTGAAGGGTCTATTGCATAGGGGCTCGCATAAGATTCAATATTTCTGAAAAGATCAAGGGATTCCTTAGGGGCCTTACCCTGATTCAGAACAAGTGATCTTCTCATATCTATTATTTTAGGTACATGATCAATCATTACAGGGCACTGCTCAACACATGCCATGCATGTGGTGCATGACCAAAGGTCTTTTTCCAATATGGGATCTCCTATTACTGTCTTAAAGACTTCATCTGGATTTCCCTTGTTCTTCCTATATTCCTTGCCCTGGGCCATAACGGTTTCTCTTATGTCCCAGATGATATCTCTTGGTGAAAGTGTCTTCCCGGTCATGTTTGCAGGACAGTTATCTGTGCACCTGCCGCATTCTGTACAAGAATAGAAATCGAAGTAATCCTTCCATGTGAAATCCCTGATGTCTGTCGCACCAAATCTTGTTTCTTTCTCAAAATCTATTGGGAGAGGTGTTGCCTGAGTACCTGTTGAAAAGAGGACATTAAAGGGAGCTGCAAAGAGGTGAAGGTGCTTTGATCTGGGTATATAAATAAGAAACACCATGAAATCCAGCGCATGAATCCAGAAGGCTGACCAGAAGATGTAATATACATATGAAGACGGTGCCTTAGGAATAACCGAAGCCAGAGCATATGAAAAAGGTTCCAAATAATGGGGTGCTCCGGATCGAACTACAAACGTATATCCACTCAGGAGCCCCTGCATGTCAAGAATTGACATTAT
The DNA here is from genome assembly GCA_021790415.1 of Thermoplasmata archaeon. Next base: position 2,948 of record JAJYDZ010000084.1, read on the forward strand.
GAAGTAAGTGACCATGAGAAGCCCTATGAGAACTAATATAAATGCCGCTTCAAAACCGTTGAATCCTTGATATCTCTTTATCTTAAGCCCCCATCTCCTCACGGCAGCATAGATAACATCTGCAATTACTATGCCTGCAAATATATTAACGGTGAAGAAGATGATATCAGTGAGTATACCTGGAGAAAATAGCTGATGACCAAATATGGTAACATAGAAGAAGTCAACTGAATATGCTCCAAAAACTATAAAACCCCAAAACATAAGCGCATGCATTATGCCCGCAAAAGGGTCTTTAAAGAGCTTCGCTTGAAGGAAGACATTTCTTATGAGTATGTAGATCCTTCTCCCAAGATCAAGCTTCATGCGAGGCTTTTTCAACGGAATTTTTAATGCATCCCATAGGATTTCATACAGTTTATAAAAGAAAGCGAACACAGCAATGAGTATACCTGCCAGCACTAGAATCGAAACTAAATTCATATCAAGGCACCATTATTGGATCCTTCAGATCCTATTTTGTAGATAAAGGTAAGGTTAAAAAAGTAATCGATTTCGACATACCTTTCTTATGTAATGCAACAATGATAAAAAGAAAAAATTAGGATAATTTTTCCACAATTTTTGGAATTATCTGGTAGAGATCACCTACAAGACCATAATCTGCTTCCTCGAAAATCGGAGCAGTTTTATCTTTGTTTATGGCAATTACGATCTTGGATCCTCTCATACCTGCTATATGCTGTATCTGACCTGATACTCCTACTCCCACATATATGGCAGGTCTGACCTTTTTCCCTGATAATCCTATTTGTCTATCTTCGCCCAGCCACTGATAATCAAGACACACAGGTCTGGAACCTGCAATTTCACCGTGCACAGCTTCAACTAGTGGTTTGACCGATTCAATTCCTTCCTTCTTTCCTAGCCCCCTGCCAATGCACACTATAATTTTCGCATTTTCAATGTTACTCCCCTCAGCTTTCTTGGACTGTCTGCTGAGTATTTTTATTTTGGATTGCGGAGCTTCTATGGAAAATATTTCTGATTTCTTATCAGACTTTATGGCATCTGAAATTCCCGGAGAAACTGTGAATATCTTAGCCTGGGATTCTTCTTCAAGAACGGTTTTACCTCCCAGATAGAATCTTTTCGTTTTTGCCTTTGAACCATCAAAGGAGATCTCGTTGATCTCTGGGACTATTCCTGCACCCAACGCCACGGAGAGAATACCAGCTGCTTCTCTTCCCAAAATGGATGAACTCAGGAAAATATTATCGATACCTTCCTTCTTAAACAATTCTTCCAGAAGCTTTGCTGCACTGTCAGAAAGGATATCACCCTTAATGGAATATAACTTTGAGGCTCCAAAATTTGAGGCCTCAGAAGAAGACTTTTCAAGCCCTACTCCAATAACCTCTCCTTTCTCCCTCAGGTATGTAATCATCTGGCTGAGGGAACCAAGATTTTCAGAGAACACTAAAAATTTCATTTCATCCCCTCCTTCAATACTTTTACAACCTCTGGAATACCTTTATCCATATCTTCGAAAATGAGTTTTTTACGCTCACTTCTTGGTGCTTTATTAGAAACAAGAGTTACTGCCTTTGAAACGACGGGAGCTATTTTTTCTGTCTTTATGGGTTTTCTTCCAGCTGCCATAATCTGCATAACTGGTGGAAGTCTTGGTTCGTTAATCTCCTGACTGATGGAAACAATTGATGGCAACGGAGATTCTATCTCTATGTTATCCTCTTCAAGGATTCTGGTTACCTTTACTGTTGTTTCTGTTACCTCAATCTTCCCGGCGTTTCCTAAGAGCGGTTCGTTAAGAATGCCGGAAAGCATACCAGGTATTAATCCAGTAATTGAATCTGCTGACTGGTTTCCAAGGATTACAAGATCATGTTTGATTTCCTTGATTTTTGACGCAAGTATTCTTGCAGTATTGGCGGGATTATGTTCCTCATAACCATCAATGATAATCCCTTCATCCGCTCCTATTGCAAAGGCCTTTTTCATTATAGCTGAGGATTGTTCATTGCCAAGGAGAATTGCGGTTACTTTTCCCTTGTATTTTTCTTTTAATCTTACAGCTTCTTCAACAGCATGTTCACTAAGAATCTCAACAGTCTTAGGAACATTCTTTATCATTGGTTCCCTTGTGTTGGAATCTATCTTTACCTGTTCCAGATCAGGCATCTGCTTAATCAGAACTATAATGTCAACCATTTTCTTTACCTGATTGGAGATGTTCTTACGTTCTTTATATTTTTCCAATTAATGTTAAGGTCTTGTCATGAAAAGAGAATTTATCAGCATTAACAATGCCGAAAAAATACCCATAATTCATAAAAGGTTCAGAATCCTTTACTTTAACTCATAGAAGTCGCTAATAAAAAACGGTAACAAACTTCCATAAGGTCATCAAAGGGGTAACCTAAAAACTAAATAGGGTGTAAAATTCCTTTCTTGTGGAAAATAGCAGGAGATTATCAAGTCATGCAACTGCTACTATTATTATAATGGCAATAATGGGCATACTGGTTAACTATGTAGAAACTATGATCACGCCGGCTTTGCCCATTTTAAAGTCAGATTTCAATGCATCATACGACTCTTTATCATGGATTATAACAGCATATGTAATTTCAGGTACTGTTTCAGCAGCAATATTCGGAAGACTCGCTGATATGTACGGCAAAAAGAGGATCTTTATGCTCTTATCTCTGATATATGCCATAGCTGTTTCTTTCGGAGGATTTGCAACCACGCTGGAGGAATTCATAGTCATCAGAGCGGTACAGGGTCTCGGCATGGGAATGTTCCCTGTGGCTTTTGCTTTGTTGAACGATCAGGTTCCAAAGGAAGAACTACCACTTGCGCAGGGTATATTGAGCTCTACATTTACAGCAGGGGCAGCGCTTGGGTTAGTTCTGGGTGCATGGATAACTCAAACCTATGAATGGGAATATTCATATCACTCTGCTATTCCTGTGGCATTTGGCCTTTTAATTGCTTCTTATCTCTATTTGAAGGATAACAGTCAAAGAACAAAATCGACAATAGATTTTCTCGGCATAAGTCTCATATCGAGTGGAGTTGTCCTATTGATACTTGGTCTGTCTGAAGGGCAATCGTGGGGATGGTACAGCCTTTCTATCGAATCATCGTTCTTCATGTCAGTGGTTCTTCTACTTCTGTTCATACTGGTTGAATCAAGGAAATCAGAACCGTTTATCAGTATGAAGCTGATGAAAATCAGAAATGTATTTTTATCAAATTTTACGGGACTCTTTGCCATGGCTGCCATGTTCTTTCTCTTCTACAGCGTGCCCCCGCTTCTTGAAGATCCATCGCCGGCAGGGTTTCAGCTCAGTATATTTAATTCAGGTCTTACAATGCTCCCGGCAGCATTGGCATCTATGATTTTTGCCCCGGTTGCAGCGGTTGTGACAAAGAGGTTAAGTCCTAAAATTTCCATAGAAATCGGAAGCGTGGTACTCTTTCTTTCATACATAGGTCTCTACTACTTTCGGGCATCGCCACTACAAATTACTGAGGATGCTACAATTCTTGGAATAGGACTATCTTTCATATTTGTTGGAATGATTAATATCCTTCTGGTATCAACACCATCTGTAGATGCAGGTGCGTCAACAGGTATGAACGTGGTATTCAGAAATATCGGCTCTGCAGTAGCGCCTGCAATAAGTGGTGTTTTCGAAACGATGTATGAGATCAAGGCAATTTCCGGTTTGAATTCCAAAGGCATTCCGGAATACTCATTGTTTCCAGATCACACGGCTTTCAGTTATATCTTTCTTACTGGGATGCTGTTTCTTGTAGTCTCTATTATTTTTACTTTATTCATGAAAGTACCTAAGAAAGAGGGAAGATAAATTGAAATGGTTGCAGGAGCAAGTAACGATTTATTGCATTAATAACTCCATATGTAACCCTTAAATTTAAAAAATATGTCGAAATCGAAAGATTATTTTAACCGATTCATAATACATGGTACGGTAATCAAATGGCAAAGGAGAATGAAGTTTATATAGTAGGTTACAGAAGAAGCGCGTTTTCGAGATCGAGGCCGT
>JAJYDZ010000085.1 GCA_021790415.1 Thermoplasmata archaeon
TGGAAGACAAGTCCAGTCGCAATAAGCCTTTATCGAGAAATAAAAGGCAGGTAGTTTTACACTATCTTTTAGATCACAACCGGTTTATTTTAGGAAAAATAAATACGTTTGTACGTCTTGGAACTGATAAATGAAAGCTTTAAAACGTGGTCCAGAAAATAGTGTCACTTACATAGTTGGAAAAATTTTAAAGTCACTAACCAGTAGGGACTACATGGGGGCACTCGCGAGCCTGGACCGTCTTTGCGAGTTTAAGAATTCAGATCGTTTGTATCTCGTGCGTGCCAGTATCAGGAATCTAGTTATGGACCTGACAGGAAGCCTCGTTGACCTCGACAGACTCACAATTCACTCTGAGGACTCTGAACTGCTGAGGGCAAACGTCTTGTCAAAAATGGGAAAGCTGGACGAATCCATATCTATCATAAGGGGTTTGGGTTCTAAAAAAGGAATAGGGATCGCCGGAAGAAGGATGGACCTTTCTCTGATGGGAATCACAGATGGATCATTTCCGGACCATATAATTGCTGGCTGGGAAGTAGGATGCGTAGCGGGTCATTTGCTCGCGTTAGCCGAATGGAAAATACTGGAAGATACTTTTGATTTCATGGACAAGGCCGACAGCCAAGAATACTTTGATATATTTAGAGGCCTCAAGGAATCCGGAGCACTCTTCGATAGGGGCCCTGATCTTGGTGTGGCTTCGGAAATCGAAAAAATATTGGGATGGTTTTCACAGGATGAAGCGGAATATATGGCTAAATTGGCTATGAAAGCCCCTGCCGGAGGCAGCATTGTTGAGATCGGATCTTTTTGCGGAAGATCAACAATTTCCCTGATATTGGGATCACGAAAAGGCATGAAGCAAAAGGTCCACTCAGTTGATCCCCATTTCGGGCTCTCGTCCATATACCCCGAAAGCACTTTTCCTATGTTTGTGAGGAATTTAGAGGAAAAAAACCTGCTGCGGTATGTTACTATCCACAGATGCAAATCAGCAGATGCAGTAAAGTTATGGAACGGGAACAGGATCTCATTGCTCTTTATAGATGCGGATCATTCCTATGATTCGGTATGCAGTGACTTCTATTCATGGAGGAAATACTTACAGGATGGAGCATTAGTTGTATTTCACGACTATCCGCAAGAGGGGCCAAACAAACTGATACGTGAAATTTTGGCAGATAATCCTAAATTTTTCCCCCACTCTTTCATGGATAGTCTTTTTGTCCTTGAGTACAGGTCTCATGCTGCCATAGTCGATTTTTCTAGGAATGCGGCATTCATTAAGTTCTTGGAACTTATGGGCAGGAGTTACAATTACTGGATAAAGAGCGAGGAAGAAAGGAGCGTTGAAAAGTCCGTTATCGCTCTGAAAGAATTTACAAAGGACGAGGGGGAAACTTGAAAAGAGGAAGGATATTATCGATAGATGACCAAAACACAATAGTTCTTGATCTGACTTATCTCTGCAACTCTACATGCAGATACTGCAGGTGGGGCAATCCAGGCACAGAAGGCCGAATGGATTTGGCTCTGGACTCACTAATAATCCCAAAATCTACACTGGATACACTCAACACCGAAAGACTGGTACTTTCCGGTGGTGAACCAAGACTTTATCCACATATTAGTGAGGTCCTCTCCTACTATAGGAAATACGTTGAAAATATCATATTGATCACGAATGGTTATGGGATTACTCGTTCCGAGATCGAAAGCTTGGTCGATAAGGGAATAAATGGATTCACCTTTTCTATAGATTCCATGATCCCTGAAGAAGAATATGCTTCGAGAGGGACTCCCCTAAAAATGTTTAGGAAAATTATTGCCACCTTGCGAGAAATTTCAGATCCAAATAGAGCGTTCGAGATGGGAATCAATACCGTTGTTACTCATGCGAATGCTAAATGGGAATCTATAAACAGATTGCTGGATTTTTCAGAAGAGCTTGAACTGGACTTTATAAAATTCAACCCAATTTTTGACGATGGTTACGCGGGAAAAAACGCTCCATATTTAATGTTAACAGAGAAGGACGCGGACAACCTCAGAATTATAGGGGAAAAGATTGCAGATTCTGGTTTCAAGAAAACAAATAACCCACAATTCTGGTTTGACATTTCGGAAATGGTCTTGGGAAGGAAGCCTCAGGGCATTAGATGCGGTCTTGGTCCGCATAAAGCCAACTCCATAAACGGCAGTTTTACGATGTGCTACTGGGTGAGTGATGCTACTTACGGACAGACTAACTCGAAATTGAGCCATGAACTTGCTGAATCTGTCCAGAGGCAACTAGAATTTAGCAAGAAGAAATGTTCTGTAGACTTTCACTGTTTCTGCAATCAGAAAATGAGTCATGCTTGGTGGTAAACCTGGGAGGAACATCGGTGAAAATAGACGTTGTCATTCCAAGTGTCAGGCCGGAGGAACTGGATTTTCTGGCGCTTCTGGGCATCAAAGTTCCAAGGGATATGTATCTGCACTTTTACATAATCATAGATTCTCCCGGCTATGCTGAATTTGAGGCAGTGATCGACGATAATAGGAAGATGACAGTGAGGACCAATCCCTCAAACATTGGCGCAGCCGCTTCAAGAAACAGGGGACTTGATCTTTGCGATGGGGATTATGTGTTGTTTATGGACGATGACGTTGTTCCGGAGAACGATCTAATAATAGCATATCATAACAAAATAACCGAAAATCCGGACTGTTCAGGCTTTGTTGGCAGGACAAAGTTTCCAGATCCGGTGAACATTTTTACTTCCGGAGTTCTTGAAAGCGATATTTTGACATTCTTTGACATCTCAGCAACTAGGAAAAATTTGTTGTGGGGTACAACTTCAAATCTTTTACTGAGGCGTAACGTGATAGGCGACTTTAGGTTTAAAACTATTTTTCCCAAAGCCGGCGGCGGTGAGGACATCGATTTTTGCCTGAATGTTCTCAAAGAGGGAAAGGATTATCTAGTAACCGTGCCGGAAGCAGTAGTGTGGCACGGGTGGTGGAATGGCGGGAGGGTAAGTTACAGGAGGTTTTTCAGATGGGCATACGGCGACAGCGTGCTTCCAGAACTCCACCCCAAGTTTAAATATAGGAATTACCCAAATATGGTTGAGACAATGACGATTGGTATTCCTTTGATCGTTGTGATCTCATACTCGACAGGCATATCCCTTACGGTAATACCGCTCTTCTTGGGGATGTCATTCATGACAGAATTTTACTGGGAGAATGTTCGGGCGAAGAGCATAAGACCAGGCGCAAGGGCAATAAATGCCATAGGAGGGGCAATCATCAGGGTTTCAAATGATCTAGGGAGATTCGCCGGCAATTTGAAAAGGCTCAGGATTAATGGGCTATTCGAGAGATTTGATTACTTTATGACTGGTGAAAGTATTTCGTTTGAAAGAAAAGTCGCGAGAGCAAAGTTTCTTTCCCTCGTCATATTGGCCACTGCACTACTTTTGATTTTCATTTTGAGATTTTGAAGCATGAATAATTAGTATTTAGCCCTGTATATTTATGTCTCTTCAAATCCGAAACGTGCTATTCATTTTCAATTTTACAGCAGATTCAATACACTATCCTCTTAGACTGTAATACGGATATCGAACACCATGTATAATATATAATAATACTCAAAAGATCATAGAGCAATTAGACTTGGAATTCTTGAACAGGACTTATTGAACCGAAGGGCGCACTGCAAGTCATCCATAAATTTTCATGAGTTAATGTACCGGATATGCAAATGTTCTAGAGGAGACGCAGAACTTTTCCCGCATCCGGAACCGATCGGGTATAAAATGTAATCGGGCAGGAAGCGCTTTGGGACAATATTATTTCAGGTACAGTTCCCTGTAATCTTTGATCATCTCCGGGTCTGTGTGCCTCAGGTATCTATACTGCCTAAAGTTGTGCATGTTGATCTTCAGCATCTCTTCCGTCTTCTTTCTTAGAGGAAGCTTTTTCCTTACCTTTACAGGCATCTTCCTCTTCATCATTGAATTGACAGATTCGGATATTGATCGCATGTGATATTCCGCCAACCATCCCTGTGTATCGTCTATGAAACTGTACAGCATAGTCTTCCATGATTCCACACCTTTGGCACGGAAAGTTGCATTTGTCTTGGGAAGGAAGTATGGCCTTATTCCGTACCCTTCGGTTATTGAGCAGATCTTCCTGTTCGAATACAATGCGTCTCCAAGCATTACCTCGATCTGTGGGCACATCTCTACCGTTTGTGCCATTATGTCCGGAAACATGGACAGCTCTCCCACCGAGTGATCATCTGTCGTGTAGAGTCCGGAGATGATCTTCGTGTTCACTCCAACTGAGAATGAGGAATACTGGAAGTCATGCTTTCCCTCCGTGTGCGGGAAAGCGTCGGATTTCATGTCCTTATTCTTCTTTTCAATATTCTGCTGGCTCCTCTTTGATTCATAGTTTACTTTCACTGTGTTCGGATCACCTGTGCCATCGGTGGAAAATACATTCTCTTCAGGATTCCCCGATTCGTTCATGATCCTGAGAACCTCGTCCAGGATCTTCTTGGTCCTTTCAGGATCGTGTCCGCGCTCTATGGTTTTGTAGGAGAATTCCGAAGATATGCCAAGCTTCTCCCCGAATAATCTGAGGAATCCCTGTGCAACCCTGTTGGGCATTCCGAAGTATGCCTGCATGAGCATGACCTTCACAATATCAGATGAGGGGATGGGTGGCATTCCGGTTCCCCTCTTCTCTTTCGGGATATGAAATGAGGCAATGTTAACCACATCCCTTATTGTTTCCAGTACATCCGCGATCTCGTTCACCTGTGCCCGATCGTAATCATGTTAGTTCCTCTCCTTTTCGTCTCTTTTCTCGTAGGGAAAGGATCAATCCCTTACAGACTTAACGAGATCTCTGAGGTCTTCGGAATGCCTCATTGTCATGCAACACTATCACAAACAGGTTTAAATTCATTATGGATATCTACTATACATAATGCTGTTATACATCGTAGTCTTTAGACTTCCAAAGGGAACGGATACGAATACGCTTAACAAATTTGTAAGAGGCCTGTTCGGGCAGGATTCAAGATCATGGAATGGAAGATATAAATTCCACAGAAAGGGAATAATGGAGGAGGTCCCCTTCAGGAAATTCATGAGAGGGGTGATAATAATTCAAGAATCCGATCTTGATAAAATCATCTTATACCTGTCAGGGTATAAAGCGGAGTACTATGTTGGAAAAGTCATAAAGACCTCCGAAAGCGAAATTAGCATGGGAGTTCAGTAGAATAATATTGTCCGAAAACCGTCCCACACCCAACATTATTATAGTAATAAATTATGAGTCGCCGGATGACGGTAGAAGACCTGAGGGCAAGGGCAGTCGAAGCTTCTAAATTGGCTTATGTCCCCTACTCAAATGTGAAAATAGGCGCTGCTATAGAAGACCAAAGAGGATTGATATTCGCTGGCTGTAATGTTGAGAATCCCTCCTACTCACTGTCGATATGCGCGGAAAGAAATGCATTATTTAGCGGTGTCGCCGCAGGATCAAGTAAATTCACCAGAATCTACATATTTTCCGAAGATGCTTGGGCAATTCCGTGCGGTGCCTGTAGGCAAGTTCTTTCTGAATTTAATCTTGATATGGAGGTGTTTGTGGAACGTGGTAAGCGGGTGGAGAAGTTCATCTTGAGAGACCTATTACCGGGTCCATTCATACTTGAAAACAAGGTAAAGAAAATATGAAGGAAGGTATCAAATTACCTGTTATATTTGGCATAACATATTCCATTTCTGTCATGTCAAATTTCGAGGAACTTATCAGCGCCGCAACAAAAGAATATGAAGTTTTGAAGCTTTCAGAACTGTTCCAGAAGCTGAGCGAGTTAGATGGGGGATTGTCTGATGAAGGTCAAAGCAGAATCCTTGAAGCTAGACCATTTGGCGACAAACTCTTAAGTTATTCTCGAGACAAAGAAAAACACGTAGGTATCATTCCGGAGATGATAGAAACTGAAGCAACCAACTTTTTGAAACATGGAAACGAGCTGCTTCTAATATCAAAGGGTAGGAAGCTAACACACGGAGATAGAGCGCTTTTTGATCTGCTATATTACATCGGGGCAGGGAGGTCGATTCTCTTCAAAGGATTTCTCTCTGAAAGGGTTTTCGATATTCTTATGGAATCTTCAAAATTCGAGTTACAGGATGGAGCTAGGTATCTAATATTTCCTTGGATAAATGTTGTCAAAACGTCTGGGAGAGAGTCATTTATTAAGGATATCTGTTTTTCATTAATTATGATCCCTGTTGATGAAGATTTTTCTTCCAGAAGGGAGATATCACCAGAAGAGATCTATTTCTTTTTTAGTAGCGAGAGAAGAGCGAAGCTTATACTGGAAAATAATGTGATAAGGGAAAACACTACAACGGGATTTTTTAAAGAATACATTAAGGACTTTCTCTCAAAGATGAAAATAGTTGTGAAAGATGATGAATTTAGGCATATTGAGGACTATAGCAGGGGCGTTGTCTTTGCTATAGACAGGTCTCTGAATTACCAACTTATAAGTTCGTATTTCACTAGCGGTTCTGATGCAGACAAGAGAAAATTCGAATCTTCCCTATACAACTTCCTTTACCAGGAGGCATATCTTATCAACAAAAGAATTCCGAGGACTGTTGACTTCCAGAAGCTTCTCATAATGCCTGAATATAGAATAGATACTGACCACGTTAGCTATTACGACCCAAACGACAACACTATAGTTGAGATTCTTCCTGCAGAGAGGGAGAACTTGAATTCTTGGTCCATATTATGGGGTTTCATTTGGGATACCTATGAGTGTATGGGTCTATCACGCCTTTCCTTGATGATTGATAATGCCTTTAAGATGATAGATGAAACGAGGGAATCGTTTAGATTAATTCAGGGCAAGGTTGACCTGATGAAAAACATAGACGAGTACTACGATCTTGCACTGAAATTCCCGCTCTACAAGCTAGAATA
>JAJYDZ010000086.1 GCA_021790415.1 Thermoplasmata archaeon
CTATCTTCATACTAATACTTAAGTGGGTTTTCTTCAAAGATTATCCAACTGGTGAGTTAAACGCATATATGTTCACAGAATATTATCTGTATCTCAGTTTAGCCGCTGCCTCAATTATTACAAAAAATAAAACTGTCAAAAAATCAGAAAATTTAACTAATGATCTAACTCAACAATAATCACTTTTTTGGTGAAAAATTTAATTTTTTAAAGAAAAAATATGTGGATTAAAATGGCCATATGTCATATTTGGAATTCTTCATGACCAGAACTCCAAAGATTATGACTGCAAAATAGGATGATTCATAAACATTAAAATTATATCCTATCATAGGCAAGGTAATTTATGATCAGGTACGGAATAGCTGGTATACCATTAACCAGTAAGGGTAGAACTTTTGTGGAATCAGTTGAAGACGCAGCTAATATAGGACTTAATGCTCTGGAGGTTCAATTGCTAAGGGTTAATGTTCAGGAAAATCAAGTTCTTGAATATTCTGGTATGTTGCCAAAAGACATTGAGACATCGATCATTATTGACATTCTTAGGCAGGATGAGAATGGAGCTTATGTGAGTATAGGAAACGATTCTGTTATTCAGGAAGATGATATTGTTCAGGAGCTTTTCTGGAATATGGCTAAGAATTATGATGAACTAAAGGAAGGAGGAGAACTTGCCAAGGAATTGGATGTTCTTCTTTCATTACACGCCCCTTACTATATGGACCTTCTTGAAGGGGGGGAAATTGCAGAAAGTTCTGCCAACCATTTGAAATGGTCTATGATTATAGGTAAGGCCATGGAAGCAAAGAGGGTAATTACACACACCGGTTTTTATAGGGGAACAAAAAAGAACAGTATGAAGATGGCAACAGCAACATACTCTAATTTTGTAAAGAAATATGGTCCAGACAAAAACTTTCCATTCCTCGGAGTGGAGACATCTGGAAAACCAGAAATTTTTGGAACGGCGGATGAGGTAATATCTATTGCAAAGCAGGTTCCAGAAGTAGAACCCATTCTAAATGTTCCGCACACTCATGCCCTCAATGGGGGGAATCTCATCGAGGGAAAAGATTTTAAAAATCTACTTGAAATGTTTCAGCCTTACGCCAAAGGGGATATGTATCTTGAATATGCAGGTGTTGAATACGACGATACCGGAGAGAGAAAACTCACCGCAATTAAGCACGGAGACCTCAAATTTGAAACATTTTCCGAAATTTTAATGGATTACGATAAGGATCTGACTCTCATATCATGCTCTCCACTTCTGGAGCATGATGCACAGTACATGAACCTTATATTCATGAGGAACTACTACAGACATATGCAGAGAAAATTAGTTCAAAAAAAGGTGGCGTAAACAATGAGAGAATTACCGACAAAGAAAGGAATTGATCTGTCAGCGGATTCAATAACAAAAAAAATGAAGGAGGCCTTTGGGCAGGTAACTTCAAAAGATGGAGAATTCATTTCAACTTATCCAGGAATCAAGGAGATTAGGGTCAAATGTGAAGGAAAGAAATTGTTCATAGAGGTGCAAAACGAGGATAAACCACAAAACCCAGAACAGATATTGAAAGTTTATAACACATTCCTTGAATCATTAACCGGTCTAAACGCAAAAGAAAGAAAGAAAAAATTAACTAAAATTTAGTTATTGGATTATTTATATTTTATTTTGCTTGATGGTCTGAAGACAAATTTCTCTTTTGGTGGAACCCTGATTTCCTGTTTTGTCTGGGGGTTCTTTGCCTTTCTCGCCTTCTGTGTCCTTCTCTCAAATATTCCAAACCCGGCGAGGTTAATTTTGTTCTTCTTGTTTGCCTCGGCTACAATTCTGTCCAGGAAGGTCTTTATAACCTCTCTGGCCTGCTTCTGTGTCGTGCCGGTTTCCTTGGATACATCTTTCGAGAGTTCGCTTATTCCTACCATTTTTGTTTCCTCCTACATGATAATATACATACTACTATTAAAATATTTGTATTAGACTATTAATAGACTCCGTAAATTATGCCAAATATTAATTTATCATTATTTGTATAAAAATTCTAAATATATATTAGATATATTAATAACCCTGAAATAATAAGGATTTGTATGAACTTTCCATCAGAAATTCTGGAGATAGAGCGGGTTTTATTCAACGAATTTGGAGATCTAAAATGGTGGCCTGCAAAAACTCCTGAAGAGGTATTGATCGGTGCCATTCTCACACAAAATACTTCATGGAGCAATGTTGAAAAGGCAATCCACAATCTCGCCTCGGAAAATCTTCTTGATCTCAGATCCTTAAGTAATGCTTCCAGAGAAACAATTTCTTTACTAATTAAACCATCTGGTTTTTACAATCAAAAAACAGAACGATTAATTGGTGTTTCAAAGACTATAACTTCTGAATTCGGGAGTCTTGAGAATCTTTCTAAACAGGGGATTCAGTTCTGCATTGACTATTTAAGCCCAATGAAAGGTATAGGAAGAGAAACAATGGATTCAATTCTCCTATACGCAATGAATTTCCCAAGATTTGTTATCGATAAATATACAACACGATTCATGACAAGATATGGTTTACTAAAAAATCCCAGAGAAATAGGTAAATTGGAACGTATCACTGATATCCTCAATCACGACATATGGAGACTGAAAAACTTTCATGCTATGATCGTGGAGTTGAGTAAGAATTTTTGTAAATCCAAACCTGTTTGTGAAAAATGTATTCTGAATAAATCTTGCAATTATTACAAAGATAAAAGTGTCCCATAGCCAATGAGACGCCATCTGTTATCAATTCTTCTGGCCAGTGCAACTCTTTCTTTTTCCCTCGCTGCAACTGGATATTTTAGAATAATCTCAGCGGAGCTATCTCTGGCACTTGTAACAAGACCTACGGTGTTAGAAGTTCCCACTGTAAGCATCAAACTTTCCTTGCTCTTGATTGGCTCAACTTTCATATCTTCAGTAAAACCTACCACTCTTTTGAGAAGATGTGTTTCTACTGTTAGATTCATGGTCATTTGAGGCAGTTTTCCAGGTTTCCCTGCTATTCTTCCTGTAAGTGAATCTCCCTTTGTTAAGAAAGGATCCAATTTAGTCCCCACTGCTGATAATCCACCTGGAATTATTTTCTCATATGAATGGGTACCTGCCATCAAACTTGTAATTTCCGTTAACATGTTTTCCCAAACCTGTTTATTACCCTTTGTAAGCTGCAATCCGGGAGTTATTTCAATTTCATCTCCAACTTCAAGACTTCCACTTACAAGAGAACCTCCTATGACTCCACCTTTCAACTCCGATATACTTGTACCGGGTCTGTTTATATCAAAAGACCTTGCAACGTACATCATTGGATCGGAATCGGCTTTGTGAGGGGGGGTAGGTATAAATTCTTCAATGGCTTTGAAAAGAGCATCTATATTCCTGTTATGATACGCACTGACAGGAATTACAGGAGCGTCTTCTGCTATGCTTCCCTTGAGGAAATTCTTTATTTCTTTATAATTTTCAATTGCCTTTTCTCTTGTTACCAGGTCAATCTTGTTCTGAACAACAACAATATTTTTTATTCCCATTATTTCAATGGCAATTAAGTGTTCTCTTGTCTGAGGCTGAGGACATTTTTCATTTGCAGCTATTACAAGCAGTGCGCCATCCATTATTGCTGATCCTGATAGCATAGTAGCCATCAATGTTTCATGACCAGGGGCATCAACAAACGAAACAACTCGCTTCAATTTGCAGCTTTCATCAGTTGAAGTTCTTGAATATTTTTCGTTCCCACTTTCATCTTTGCAGACATAAATGGGAGTCTCTGCATATCCTAATTTTATGGATATTCCTCTCTTTATCTCTTCAGAATGAATATCGGTTTTGGTACCTGTAAGCGCTCTTGTAAGGGTACTCTTACCATGGTCAACATGTCCGACCATACCAATATTTACTGTAGGCTGAGGAAGATCCGAAGTCATTAATTCTTTGCCTCAGGTTCATCCAGGGCCTTCGGGCCATATTGTAAGATAGAAAGATTCAACTGTGATATATCTGATCCGATAAGCGATCCTCTGAAAGTTACTCTCTTTCTAATTCCTTTTTTAGCCCTTCTTCCCTCTGAATAGGTTACCAGAATTCGCTTCTTTCCTGATGTTGTCAGATCTCTTCTCATGGGAAAGCCATCAATACTTGAGCCACCGGTTATCTTGAGCTTGTATCCGGGCATTTCGAAAAAGATTCCATCTATTTCCTCTCCTATCTTTCTGCCTGTCAATATACTCATGTTTTCCGGAGTAACCTCTTTCTTGTAACTCTTTCCTGTTCTTGGGTCAGCGATTATCGCTACTGAATTTGCCATATATCTTTACACTCCCTATTTATGATAGAGTTCCACTAAATCAATAAATGACTTATAAAGATATCATTTGTGCATTTACGATCGTATATCTTCAAAAAATATCAAAAGTAGTTAACAAAGTATTATTGGCACAAAAACGCGATTTTATAAGCGTTTAATTCCTTTGAGAAGTAAAGAATTTAGCACTATATGTATATCGATATAATAGAAATATTAAGTTGAACAAAATACTTTGGTGTGTAACATATTAATTAAGGCAGAATATCATGGAACGGAAAGAGAAGGATTTCATTGAATGTTCTGGGGATTGAAGGGACTGCACATACAGTTAGTGCAGGTATCATAGATGAAGACAAAATTTATTACACAAGCTCCAGAACTTATCATCCAAAGGATGGAGGTATACACCCTCGGGAAGCTGCCAATCATCATTTTGAGAATGTTCTCAATGTTATTCAGGAAGCTCTTCATAAATCATCAATGAATATTGGTGACATAGATCTAATTGGGTTCTCCAGAGGTCCAGGTCTTGGGCCATGTCTTAAAATAGTGGCAGTGGCAGCCCGTTCGTTATCAATTAAGAATAAAATCCCGTTGCTTGGTGTAAATCACCCTCTTGGTCATATAGAAATAGGAAAAAGAACAACAGGATCTACTGATCCAATAGTTCTTTATGTATCCGGTGGAAATACTCAAATTATAACAGGAAGCAATGGAAAATACAGAGTGGTAGGGGAAACCCTTGATATAGGAATCGGAAACATGCTGGATAAGTTTGCCAGAGACATTGGAATACCATTTCCGGGTGGGCCAGTAATTGAGCAATATGCCCTGAACGGGAAGAAACTTCTTGATCTGCCCTATTCGGTAAAAGGTATGGACACTGCATTTTCAGGAATATATACTGCCGCGAAACACCTTAAGGAGAAGGGAGAAAAGGTTGAAGATATATGCTACAGCATTCAGGAAACATCATTCTCTATGCTATGCGAAACTCTGGAAAGAGCCATATATACAACAGGCAAGAGAGAAATCCTTCTTACGGGAGGGGTTGCTCGTAATATGCGATTGAGAGAAATGATATCAATAATGGCAAAAGAAGCCAAGTGCATGATATTTGAAACGCCGGTGGAATATTGCATGGATAATGGAAGTATGATTGCACAGGCCGCGCTCATGATGTATAAGAATGGAATACGGCATAATCTCGAGGATACAAGCGTTGATCAGAAGTTCAGGATTGATCAAGCACCGGCCCCATGGATATCTTCTGGTACGGTTGAAGTTACAGAAGATAGGGGGGCAGAATCTGTAATCTCTCATGAAGAATTTCTTGGTATAAACGCAGTGAGAAAGAAAAGGATCGGCAAAAATTACAGGGATATAAAACTCGATGAAAGGCTTTTATGGGAAAGAATGAGCAGGGAAATGAGGATACTGTCAAAGGGGATAGAAAACGGAGTAAATTTCCCCGTACTTTTGGATTACAGTGATGAACATAGAGAAGTAGTTTTAGAAAAAATTGAAGGTGTCCTGATGAACGCATTTTTGGATATTGGAAAAAATATGGCATTCTATATGGGCAGATTAGGTGAAGAAGTGGCTAAAATGCACACTTCAAATATATCTCACGGAGATCTTAACTTAAACAATATAATTGTGAGTGAAGAAAATATATTCATCATAGATCCAAGCCTTGGTTCATTATCACCGGGGGTTGAGGAATTCGCAACGGACATTAAGATGGTAAATAGTTTTCTTTTAGGTTATAGAGAAGGAGGGAAGGATTTATTTGATATTTTTCTTGAATCATATAAATCCAAATTTCAAGGTTGGAGAGAAGTTATGAACATTCTCAAGGAAATGGAAGCGAGGAAGAGATATTCATGATCAAGTTTGTATCAAGCAATGTTCACAAGTATGAAGAGATAGATTCAATGCTTAAAGCCCACGGAATAGAATGTTCATGGGTTAATATGAAATATGAAGAGATACAGGAGGATTCCATAGAAAAAATCTCATGGGAATCGTGCAATAGATTAATCGATAAGATCGATTCCAAATTCTTCATAGAGGATTCAGGTATAATTATAGAGGCTTTGGGCGGTTTTCCCGGGCCATATTCTTCATATGTACAGAGAACAATAGGAAATGAAGGTATATTGAAGCTTCTTGAAGGTAAAAAGAGGAATGCAACATTTGTCACCGTGATCTCATATTGGGACGGACATCAAATCTTCCAGTTTGATGGAAAAACTGCAGGTACAATAGCCACTTCAATATTTCATGGCAGAGATTTCGGTTATGATCCAATTTTTATCCCGAACGGAAAGACAGTACCTGCATCACTTCTTTCAATTGAAGAAAAAAATCAGGTTTCACAAAGGGGTAAAGCCATGATAAAATTCATTGAGCATATTAAGGAAACTGAGAAGGAAATTTGATTCTGAAAAATAAGTATTATAATGATTTAAATCAATGAAATTTTGAGTTTGCTTATATGGAATATATGGAGAATAGAAAAACATCAATTGTTTTAATGTGACGAGTATGAGTCAATTCCATAGGGACATAATATGAGTGACCAAATTTAAATAATTCTACTCTATAACTTGGAGCAATGAATGGAAATCTTAAGAATT
>JAJYDZ010000087.1 GCA_021790415.1 Thermoplasmata archaeon
GAGGTGTGGTATGGATCAACATATACAACAGGTACTCCAAGTAGTCTGGCCTTGTATTCTATCATCTGTTCAAGCTGATAGAATGACCAGCTATTCAGGGAATACCTGAAATTCTTACTTGAATTTGCATTTCTTATTCCCTGCAAATACTCAAGCTTGATTCCCATCCCATTCTGTTTTGCTTCCTGCACTATCTTCCCTGACACCTTGTGATTTAAATCCTTCTCTATCCTCCTCTCCCTGTTCTTTGTCTCCTTCACCTTCCTGTATTTTCCATGTTTCTGTAGATCTTTCCTCATGTTCTTGTTTTTCTTGTGGACATGTTCTGCCTTCTTCCCAAGTTTCAGCACCTTTCCATTAAGTGGGTTCGCAACAACTGCGATGTGCCCTGTTGTATTGCGATCAACACCGAGATATCCTTCAGGTTCGATCACTGCATCCTCCGTAACCATCACGGAAACGTATGCAAAATTATTATCCAGCTCAACCTGATTAATATTCTCAAAATCATTCCTGAAATAATAGTTCAGATCCAGTTCAAGCGAAGTTATTGTTATTGTCCTGTTTTGGCGATTGAATTTGACCCCCTGTGCTGGTACTGTGAGTTTTACCGATTTGACCTTTTTTGCTCGACTGTTCCTGCTGTATTTCCTGAGAATCTGGTTAGCTATAACGGATTTAAGCCCGAATTGCTTAACATCCTTTGATGACAACGATTTATGTTCTATGGCAAACTGTGCAACCTGTCTTGCTTTGTGCAGTTCATCGGAGAAATCCCTGTTGTGCCTGATCTTGTAGGTTAATATCATTTTCCCTTCTGATCCTCTATGTATTTTTTCACAGCCTCAAGTGTTACAGATCCGACTGTAGATATGAACTTGGAATGTGTCCACAGTGTTGGAATCTTACGCTTTAACACAGGAAACTCATTTCGCAGGACAGATGAACTGTACCCCTTGATCTGATTGACGACATGATATACACCAAGCCTGGGGTTTATGTCTATCAGGAGATGTACATGATCTGGCATAACTTCCATTTCAAGTATCTTGTACTGGTATTCATCCTGCTTCTCCATAATTAGCTCTTTTAGCCTCAGATCGATGCCATCCTTCAGGACACTTCTTCTGTATTTGGGACAGAATATCACATGGTATTGACAACTGTACACCATATGCGGTTCATGATGATATTCTTTCTCCTTATTACTTATATCCATATACTAAAATAAATATGCTAAAGTTATATATATACACTTTCGCAATTCATCTCCTCCCTAAAGGTCGGAGCTTTCTTGCTTATCCATCGTAAAAATTGTATTTATTCACCAAACTCAACTGTTTGTTTGATACTGATTAACCTCGCTTTTTCTAGTTTCATGGAGGCGAGTGAAAGTCCCAATGCAATTATTATACAGATTCCAGAAACTAATGGCAGCACTGATATGGAAAAGTAGCCTAATAGGCTCCCACCCAAGACGGTTCCAAGAGCTATGCCCATGTACAACATCGAGTTGTTAATAGAAAGAGCGGTTTGATGAGAATTTTTCGGTGAAAAATAAACAATTCTTCGTAGCTGGGAAGGCATAAAGCCCTGCATCGCCATGCTAAACACAAAATATGAAAGTACGAACCAGAACGAGGATTCGCTTAGGAGGAAATAAGACGATATTAGAGCGATTACTGATATTGAAATGGAAATCTCGGCTGCTTTCATGTGACCATATCTATCGGTAGCATGGCCTCCAAGTATGACACCGATGAATGATCCTGCTCCAAATAGCATAAGTGCGTATCCCACGTCCACTGGTTGCACGTGTAGACTACCGGTAAGGATCAAAGATAGAAAAGGGAATATAGAAAAAATAGCCATTCCCCAAAGTGCGTATGCCGAAACGGCTAAAAGAAAGGAGGATCGAAGCAACGGAGATGAAGTACGATGAACGAATGACGGGTTACGATTCTTCGAAGGGCTCTCAAGAACTATAGCGAGACCCACATCCGCTATGATTCCCATGACCACCACAAACAGATACGTAAATCGCCATCCAAATAGAATGCTTATCCATGTACCTATTGGGACCGCAATTGCCATGGAAAGAATTAGCCCTCCAGACACGAGAGCAAGAACCTTTCCTCTTTGTATCTCCGGTACGAGAGCCACTGCAACAGCAAAGGCTACAGGTGTAAAGAGTGATGCACCAATCGCAGAAATCACCCTTGCGGCCATCAGCATATAAAAATTAATGGCGAGCGCAGAGATAGCCTCACCGGTTATGAAAACACCAAGAGCCATGACCAATAGCTTGGGTTTGTTCCACAGGGTCGTTCTCATGGCCAGAATCGGACCAAAAATAGCATATATAATTGCAAACACAGTAACCAGATAACTGGCCGTTTGTACAGATACTGCGAAACTCCCAGCTATGTATGGCAGGATACCAGCAATAACAAAAAGATCCGCACCTATTGCAACAGTTCCAAGAGTAAGTAAGAAGATGCTCAATTTCATTGTTTCATACCTCTATAGTTCGATATTTCTAAAACTATATAGGAATGGGATATTTAAAATAATTGTTAACGATAGAGATATGTAAGAGTATGAGGTATTTTTCACATCCGGAAAAAGAGGCCATTACGTTACCTGGGATTCTATACGCACTAAGCGATTCAGTACGTCTGGAGATAGTTATGGAGCTTTTCGACGGCATGGAAAAAGGAGCTTATGAGTTCAAATCACTCTGTAAATCATCCACTCTGGCCTATCATTTCAGAATCCTACGGGAGGCTGGTATAACAAAGACAAGAATAGAAGGGAGGTACCATTTTGTGTCATTGCGTCGGGAAGATCTAAATGCAAGATTTCCAGGATTAATAGACATAATTCTAAAGTCGGCAAAATCCTTAAATAAAGAGTAGAAAACTGAACGCAAGAGATAAAAGGTCAGTGTGGTTCAAGAACCGCAGATAATGAAATCATATCTCTTATGTGCAGCGAGCTTATGGCTCTCGGAAGGTCCCTAAATCGAAAAACGAGACAAGAACCCACATAATAATAGAAATAAAGAAGAGAATACCTAAATTTGTCGATATGACAAAAATGCCTGCGTCAGAAAGAGCAGAAAGATATATGTTGGGAAATAGATGATGTGAATGGTAAATTCGAACTCACCAAAGGCATAAGACTAATTACCTGTATTGACCCAGTGATCCAATGTTTCCTTCTGCAAGAACAATGACTCCTAATTGGTTATTAATCAGGTGAAAACTGTCACAAGAATCATAGAAGAGCAACGAATTCATCAACTGTAAGTCCAGCCTGCCTGATAATTGCTCTGAGTGTTCCTTTAGGTATTTCTCTGTGGTTTGGTATTGCAAGTCTTTTTCCATCCAATTGTCTTTTCAGTATCATGTGGCTTCCAACCTGTCTTCGAAATTTGAAACCAATTTTTGAAAGTGCTTTAACAACCTCCTGTCCAGAAACTGTAGGTAATTTAAGCATTCACTTCAACGTTTCCAATTATTTCCACATCTCCGGGAATCGGTTCTCCATCCGACTTCATATCGTCTATAAAACCCTGAATAGCCTCCCTGATATTTGTTAGTGCTTCCTCCACGGTCTTGCCGTCAGATATGCAACCAGGCAATGCCGGAACGGTAGCTACATATATGCCATCCTCGTCTTTTTCGAGAACAACGGTGTATTTCATCATGAACGGAGATGGACAACTAACATAAAGTTTTCTCAAGCCTTGTTGCATTCGACTTAAGCTTATCCTATATTACGGGCAATGCCAAAAGATCATTTGCATGTCTGGTTGCATACGGCCAAGCCAATAGAACCAGAAATAATTTATAGACTGGTTTTTCTCCCAATATTGGACAGATTTCAATGAGATATATTGAAATCAACAAATTATTATTTCTTCACACATGCTCCACAACCAAATGATGAAGATTAGGGTGTGAATTGATCGGATGGTCCCTAAAATTGAACAGTAATCAAAAATACAACTGAATATGTTATTGGTAAGATTGATTGTTGAGTTGGTAGCATAGTAAACCTTCTGAGTGTAATATTATGTATGGCAGATCAGATCACACCAGGTGTCCAAGCTTAAGGGGGCAGATCAGACTCACGAGGTTCTTAAGAAATGTCATGATTCAAGTAATTCGATTTGCATAATAAATAAACCCGTATAATTATGCGAATGCATATTTTTTAAACGATAAATTTATATAACTTTTAAGTTTACATTTTACATGGCTATAACTTATGAAGATGTTATAGAGAAAATGAACGTAAGGAAGGTTAACAAAGTCTATATAATAGCAACAATAATTACGGCATTAGGTGGTTTTTTATTTGGATACGACACGGCAATAATTAGCACAACTCTGATTTTTGTCACCCCTATATTCCACTTAGGTACGAATTCTGTTGCCTTTCTTGTAGCTGGAGAGTCAGTTCTAGCAGCGATTGGCGCTCTTGTAGCTGGACCTATTGTAGACAAATATGGAAGAAAGAAGATGCTAATCGCAGATGGTCTCATGTATTTTATTTTCGCAATACTTACTGCGTTGGCAACAACTGGTTTTCTTTTAATATTGTGGAGGACAGTAATAGGATTTTCCATAGGGGCTGACACGGCTATCGCCACTGGATATATTTCTGAATTCGCTCCTACAAAAGTAAGGGGCAGGCTTGGAATAACCCAGCAACTAATGATATTTTCTGGCTTCACAGCGGCTTTCTGGGCTGGATATATATTATCATTCAGTGCCAACTGGAGACTGATGTATGGCCTGGGTGCCATACCGGCTGTTATACTGTTGGTTCTAAGATTCTATCTACCCGAAAGCCCAAGATGGCTACTACTTCAGGACAGAATGAATGAGGCTAAAGCATCATTGAAGCGTTTTGGCTTGATAATTAGTGACGAGATAGTAAAACCTATGAGAGAGAAAAATTTCAAAGAACTTCTGGAAAACAAATCTGTAAGGAATGCAATTTTGCTTGTCGGGTTCTGGCTGGCTTTCCAACAGATCACTGGTGTTAATATAATTCTTTATTTTGGCCCCTCTATTTATACATACATAGGTCTTACTGGATCAAGAGCAATCCTAAATACCGCCATATCAGAATCACTTGGAGCAATAGAATACACAATTTCTTTCCTACTGATAGATAAATGGGGCAGGAGAAAGTTGGGTATAGTGGGTTATTCTGGCCTTGTTGGATCCTTAGTTCTGATGCTTGTAGGTATATCTTACTTTAATGCACATGTAATATTCTTGGCCGTAATATTTATATTTTCGGCAATGACTCTGTTCTTATTGTTTTTCCATATAGGTGTAGGAGGAGTTGGCTGGGTATTACAGGGTGAAACTCTACCTACTGAATTCAGAGGAAGAGGAATGGGTATCTTGGCAGCTATAGATTGGATCGCGAATTTTATTATAATCTTTATTTTCCCATACTGGAAAGCCGCTTATGGAATTTTCTCGTTCTTTGTATTCGAATTGGTTCTGGCTATTATTGCAATTGCGTTTATTGCCATGTACTTCCCAGAAACGAAAGATGTACCTCTCGAGGAGATGCCAAAATTGTTTGGAAGGAAATTTAAGGAAATGAAAAACAGATTTGTAACAAAGGAGATGGAGGGACAGAAATAGCTTGTGTAAATTTCTGCAATAGTGAATAAAATTATATGTATTATAAATCTTTACAAAAACACTTTAAATTTTGCTATAATCAATGCAACATGGATCTTAAATTAAAAAATAAAACCATCGTGGTCACAGGAGGTAATAAAGGGATCGGAAGATCAATATCTGAAGTGTTGACCGATGAAAATGCTGCGGTAGCAATCTGTGCAACGGATGAATCCTCCGGAACTCTTTTTGAAAAATCTCTAACAAAGCAAGGGAAAGAGGCAAGGTTTTACAGAACAGACGTATCTTCGGAGTTTGAAGTACAAAAGACAATTGATAAAATAATTGAAGACTTTGGTGAAATTTATGGCTTAGTAAACAACGCTGGAATTTCAATGCCAATGAAAGAGTTGCATGAAATAGAGATTGAGGAATGGAACCATGTTTTAAATGTTAATTTGAATGGCACATTTCTCATGACAAAACACACTATACCCGCAATGATAGAGAAAAAATCCGGTGCAATTGTGAATATTTCATCTATTGCGGCCCTCGTTGAAGGTTCTAATAAACCACCTGCTGCTTATGGTGCATCAAAAGGAGCAATATTGTCTTTCTCAAGAACAGCGGCGATGAAATACGCAAACATGGGCATAAGGATAAATGCAGTTTGTCCAGGTCCGGTATATTCTGAACAACTTGAGAGAAGGGCTTCAGAAAGTTCTGATAGTATCTCCTACCTTCAAAAATTGGCTTCAAGCATTCCAGTGGGAAGAATTGGTCAACCGGATGACATAGCTCGGCTGGTTGCATTTCTCATATCACCAGTATCCTCTTTCATAACCGGAACTCACGTTGTTATTGATGGAGGTTTCACATCCAGATAAAAAGTGGGTGGGGCATTAAGTTGAGAAATTTACTTCTCTGCTTTAACACTCTGTCGGGACAATCATTAAGGCATATGTAGGTGATATGTAAATTATTTTATGGCCCCATTGTTATAAGAATCGCTTAAACGAGTGCCTCAGCAGTTATACGAGAAAATAACTTGCTTTATTATACTGTATAAAACGCAAGATTAAGGATTCACTGTAAAATCAGGCAAAGTTGAATTTAAAAGAACGTTTACAACATTGTTATAACAGATTTCGTCTATTCGATGAAATGAACTCTTTGTAAAGGCTGCAATATGGGGTGTTGTTATAACATCCCTATTTGAAATAAAGTTAAGGTTTCCCGGTGGTTCTACTGGAAAAACATCCAATGCTACATTTGAAATTG
>JAJYDZ010000088.1 GCA_021790415.1 Thermoplasmata archaeon
TATCCGTTGCAAAACCAGTTTCAACAGATTTTAACGGCAGGGCAGTGATAGACAACAACCCTTGTAAGATCACTGCTACTTCTGGCCTGTTTAGTACTTTGGACGAAATATTGAAGTGCGGTTTATGAGTTATCTGTCCTTTTTCCTCAGAATAGACGAAAAAAGAGGTAGATCTTCGACTTGAAAGTTGAGAATATACTTTCTGAATCGCACAAAATATTTCATCCTTTATGGATAGTTTTGGTCTACCTCTGGTCTGTTTCGGCTCCTCGACGTTTGTCACCAAATCACTCAGAAGCTCGTTAAAAATTTCGAATTCTTGGCTCTGTGCTAGATTGTAAGCTTTCCAATCTTGTGGGTACGAAACCCTGATGGTCAGTGGTATCGACACATCTTTTTTATCGGAGCTTTTACTCCTTACTTGCTGTGGTGTTTCTGTCATGAGTTTCACCTCCTATCTAAAGATCATTTTGCTGTTATACCATATTACCAGCGTGGAGAAAAGAAGACATCCATAAATATAGATCCTGACTTATGGAATCAGTAGCTTCACTTTGTTTAGTGAAACGGGGTCAACAAAGAAAGTGAGTGATGAATTTGAAAAGGCACTTAAATTCTACATGAAGAGTAGAAATAAGGCTCATCGAATTGAACAAAACTTTTCATGCGACCTTTAGACAATTCCTGCAGCAACTTACTATCCCTTAGTTTGTAATTCCTCGACTATTGCAGGGTATAAATTGTTGATCATCTCGTTTGCCTCATTTTTATCAAAACCTAAAATCACTAATATAGTAGTATCGAGAAGTCTTCGTTCGTCTATCTTCTTAACGTACTGTTCAAGAATAGAAGGGAAGTTAAATTTCCTTAGGTCTTCAAATAAAGTCTTGAGGACAAATTTCCGCTTGTCATCTAATCTGTCAAGGTTTAGAATGTCAAACGAAATCAGTTCACTTTCTCTTATATCAGTGAAGCCACCAGTTGTTTGTTCGCGATACGATAGTATATTTGCAATTGTTATGCTACTGTTAAGGAGTAGTGTTTGAGTAAATGCTTCTTCTTCACTTTTGAAATTTAAGTTCTTAAATGTATCTGGGGCAACAATTTTCTTGCTAGAGTAAAATGCAAAATGGTGAGTGTTCCCTGAGTTTGGTCTGAATCTACGTCCAACGACCACATAACTCTCTTTCTTAGCAACATTCTTTTCGTGTTCTATCCAATTAAACTGCCCCTTCCACTTGGATACTGCTAATATTCTGTTGAAGTCCTGAGGCTCACTAACAAGTATATAATCGATAGATTCTGGGTTGAATGTCTTAACCGCCGTCAACGTTCTTAGTGCTGGCTTTATTGTAGAGTAAGGGACTTCTAGAGGGAAACTTCCATTTCTTAATTCTACACCTACTGAAGTCTTATTTTCATTCTTGAGTATCAGGAATGCTCTCCCTACTCTTGCTTTATCTGTATAACGGGTTATAAAGACCAGTTCTGAAAGACCTGCGGGAGATGCATGGAACCCTTCTGAAATTATTTCTCGAGGAATTTTCATTAATAAGCCATTTGACCTTGACCTAACTTTCTTCAAAAACGAATCTAGAGCATTTTTGTTTCTATAAGAAGTAAATCCAATGAGGGGCATCAGGTTGTCAGAATTTTCATTTAGACTCAGAGTTTTTATAAACTTAACTTCAAACTGATTGGTGCTTTCGTCTCTATGTACCAAATAACAGGAGTTAAGTTCATAGGTTAGTTCCTTTAATTCCCTCTCTGACATATCTCTAATTGACTTCTTTAATATTACAATTCCAGTATAGTCAGTACTTTCAGGTTCTCCTTTCCTTGCAATGTATAACAAATCTTTAAAGGACGAGCCTTCGCTAAATGCACGGTCTTTCAAAGGCTTCACAAAAAATTTGGTTTTATAATTGCGCAAAATGAATTCTCTTATCGGTTGAGTTGCTCTTCCTCTTGCAATGTTTATAGGAATTACGGCCGCTATTTTTCCATTAGATTTAAGCAATTTATCACCGAGTGCCAAGAAATAACCCCAAAGATTTACTTGATTTCCGCATATTCCGCGTAAGCTATTCGAATTTAATTTGTCTCTCATTTCCCTAGGCATCTTTTCCCTATCACTGAAGGGAGGATTCATTATGACCAAATCAACTGGACGTAGAGGGAATTCAGACCCCCTCCCCTCACTAGATACTGAGCCTTTTTTCCTTACCAGTCTGTCATTATCTTCCTCTACAAGTGATTTCTGTATTGTTGCAGAATAGGGCTTTACAACATATTTTCCTTTTTTGAATTGTGTTGTATCAAGTACTTCCGCTAACTCTAATGAGTCCTGGGTCGCTATTCTTACGATGTTAGTTTTTTCTTCTATATTCTGCATCGTTAAGTTAATGGCAGAAATGTGAGCCGCAAATGGCATAATGTCAATCCCCGTTATGTCATCCTCAACAAATTTCTTATGAATTATAGCTAGGTCTCTGTCTCCATATTCCTCCCGATATAGGTCTCTTTTTCTGTTGTAGCTGGAAACAAGAAGGGTTCCCGATCCGCATGCAGGGTCAATAAGTGTTTCATTCCATTCATCTATTGCAAGTCCTGTCAATAAATCCGCTGACGCAGGATGTGTATAAAATGCTGCTAAGACTTTTCTTACTTCAAACGGAATTAAATCATGAAAAAATCTTCCCGCCAAGTCATGTGTTATGTGCTCTGCTCTCAATAATTTTATAGCTTTAATTACGTCATTAAGAATTTCTATTACATCCTTTGTTTCTGGAATATGAGCTAGAAGATTAACGCCATAAATTGATTTATAATCTATATCTGTTATCTTGTCGAAATAAGTCCTTATCCCTTGCAGATGTCTTATTTCTTCCAAATCTAAAAAAGCATCATCGTCAAATTTGGCCTTCCTCTTATATATGTGATAGAAGAGTAACTGATTGAATAGAAGAAATGATGCAAGATTTGTGACTTGATTTTTAGCAACCTCTTTGTCCTTAATCTCTCCAATGGAAACGAATAGGTCAAGTTTGTTTACAACTTCAGAAACTAGTTCATCTGTACGAATCTTATAGACGACGGAATTGAGATCACTGGCGTATCTTTCAATTAATTTTACGGTGGTTGCGAAGTCAATCTTAGTTTCTCTTGCATCTATCAAGCTCTTCAATTGTTGAAAAAATGAATTTGTATTAGAAGAAACTGTTTCGGTCCACAGATCTGTAAGCGTTGTGATACTCAGATTTGTATTCAGTGCGATCCGTCTAACTATTTCATAATCTAATATCGGCTCTTTGCGTATTGAATCAGGATATATTAAAATTATAATATTTGGGGTTTTCAATCTTGTTCCATAGTCATAAGCTTGAGCAACAGCTTTTAACCCAACAAGTTCAGGTTTTCCAACTTTAACTTCGATAACAAAGGACAAAGCGCCATATCTGAACAAAATATCCGGTTCGACGTCTTCAACAGCTGTATTCCCAATTGCTTCGAATCCTAGCCCTTGAAGAAGCTTAATGATCGGGGGGTACAATGTAGTTTCTTCAATTCTCGGGTAAGCCATTAGTTTATCGCCTCTACTGACACAAACAGTCCCTTTTTTGCCATACTAATCTGTTTCTTTTGATGCCATGACATCACGTTACTTATCCTTTGTTGTTATGTGCTGCTAAAGCCATTATAAAATCAACTAATAGAAAGGATACAAATGGAATGAGCGCTATAAGGAATTAACCTATATTCAGGAGTGAATCTCCCCTGACTCTTAAAGGCCGATAGGCGCTCTCTTCTCGCGTGGAGAAGTAATAGGTGTCTGCCGTTTGAATCGTTCTCCCTGCACATAGGATATGGGCAGGAAGGAATATCTGGAGAAGCTTATGAACACGGAGAGGAATGTTTTCATAGAATAGAACGGAGGATTGAGGAACGAATTCTATGAGAGAAAGGTTAAGAAGAAGTTTGGGGAGATGGACGATCTTGCCGTTCCTAGAGATAGAGAGGGTAGATTCAGAACTGCTGCATTAGAGCCATACAGCAGATCCATGGGCATAGACGAGCTGATAATTTCTCTCTATTCGAAAGGAGTATCGACAAGGAAGGCTTCGGAGATTCTGGAGACGATATTCCATAACAGGTACTCCAGATCATCCATTTCCAGAATAATGGATGCGACTCTTGAAGAAGTGAAGAGATTCCAATCCAGACCCTGGAATCTCGTTGCATTGCTATATTTCTTGATGCGCTGTTCTTCTTTCTGCATAGAGAAATAGCGGAGAAGAAACCAATACTCTTTGCAATGGGGATAAGGGAGACGGGTGAATACGAGATAATGGGATTCTATCTGGTATCAAATGAATCACATCTTTCCTCTACCGCAGTGATAAGAGACCTGTACGACACGGGAATGAGGGAGCCTCTTCAGTTCATAGCGGATGGTCTTCCAAAGCTTGACGAGGAGATTAGAAGTGTATTCCCCAAGGCTGATTTCCAGCTCTGCACCATCCACGTCTCAAGGAATTTCGAAGCGGAGGTGAGGGAATCTGACAAGATGCAGATAGACGGAGATCTGAGGAGGATTTTCACTTCAGAGACGAAGGAAGATGCCCTCGCCAGACTGAGCTCGTTCAAGGAGAGATGGAACAAGAAATACCCAAGGCAGATATATAATATCGAGAAGAAGGTGAGCTACCTTTTCACCTTATTTTCCATACCCACGGGCCATAAGGAGATCACTGCACTCAAACAACATCATAGAGAGAACGAATAAAGAGGTGACAAGAAGGAAAAAGATAATCGATCCCTTCCCACAGAGGATTCAGCTCTTAAAATCGTTTATCTTAGAGTAGCGGAACTGAACGAGAGGCGGTCTGACAGATTGCTAAACAGATATTTTAAATCAAAGGATGAGTTGAACTCAATGTTCAGCAGCAGGTATCCGTGAGCTTACACACACTTTGTGACACAGTCTCTTCTAACTAAATCATTCTCGCATAATAGATTAAACTCTAAATAAACTCTGAAATAGAAATCATATTATATAAACAAGAGGTAACTATTTATGCGATTCAATAAAATTATACTTCTATCCGGAGCTATTTCTTCAGGTAAGTCTACATTGGCCAAGGGTTTAGCAAAGAATTACAGATCAAAAATCTTTAAAACTAGCGAATATCTAAAACAAATTACCTCAAAGGATATGACAATTGATAGAAAGGCACTACAAGATGCAGGAGATGTACTAGACAGAGAAACTAGGGGAAAATGGGTACTCGATGAGTTGATTAGGCGATTGCCTAAGGAAGAAGAGGCTCAGGGTATTATCGTCGATTCCATCAGAATTTGGGATCAACTAAAATTCATAAGCGATTACTTCTGGCCGAGAGTAATCCATATCCATCTTACTGCGCCACCAAGAGACCTTAAAGAGAGATTCAAGTCCCGTCAAAAAAGGGGCCTTGATAAAGAAACTGATTACGGGAAGATAAAACAAAATCAAACCGAGAGCCAGATAGAAGAACTCGCTTTCTACGCCAATCTAGTGATAGATACAAAAAGGTCTACTGATGAAGATGTAGTGACCAGAGCTATTAGCTATATCGACACTCAGTCTGGATCGGGTCAAGGGTTCGTAGATGTAATCATAGGAGGACAATATGGTAGTGAGGGGAAGGGTCAGATAGTTTCGTACATCGGTAATGAGTATGACATTCATATTAGAGTTGGGGGACCAAACGCAGGTCACTCGGTATTCGAGGGAACCTCAAAACGTGTGTACCATCAAATTCCATCTGGGTCAAAATTAAACAAAAGGTCTGTCCTCTTGATAGGGCCTGGTGCAGTGATAGATCCAAATAAACTACTCGATGAAAAGAGGGAGTGCAATATAGAAGACAAGAGATTATTCATTGATTACAAAACTATGATTATTAACGAAGAAGATAAGAAAAAAGAAGTTGCGTTGGTAAAGAGAATAGGGTCTACCGGACAAGGAGTAGGTTCTGCCACGGCGAGACGCATTATGAGGGCAGAAGATGTTAAACTGGCAAGAGATGTTCCCGAATTGTCAAAATATGTTACGTCAACTACCGACATATTAGACCGAGCATATGCAGAGAATAAAAAGATTTTATTGGAAGGGACTCAAGGGGCTGGACTAAGCCTTTATCATGGACCATATCCATATGTAACTTCGCGGGATACATTTGCCTCCGGATGCCTTTCAGAGGCGGGAATATCTCCAAAGCGTGTACGTAGGATAATCATGGTTTGCAGGACCTATCCTATTAGGGTTGAAGACCCCATGAATGAAACGTCAGGTCCCTTAAATGAGATTACTTGGGATGAAATAGCAAACCGTTCAGGTTATAATGTCGATGTTTTGAAATCCGCGGAAAGAACTTCTACTACTAACAGGTAGAGAAGAATTGGGGAATTTGAATGGGAGAATATACGTAAGGCTGCAGTATTAAATGGAGCCACAGATATAGCCCTTACTTTTACCGATTATATCGACAAGAAAAATGCAAATGCAAGGCGTTATGAACAACTAACTGAGCCAACTCTGAGGTTTATAGAAGAGGTAGAGCGAGTAACACAGACTTCTGTTTCTCTAATCGCTACCGGATTTAATGATCACAGTATAATAGACAGGAGACACTGGTGATAAGTATAGAGATAAATTGTCTGATAATGAATTGGCCCAAGTTATATCATATGGCCGAAGAAGGTAGTTGGTCATCTATTCGGAAGATTGGGCTTTTGAGCACGACCGAATTATTAAAAAAATGCAACGTAGGTGATAGAGAAAGAGCATCCATAGAGAGTAAATGGAGAGAAGATGGCCTCCGTATTCCGTGCGGAGAGCATGGAAGTGTCTACATAAGGGACCAG
>JAJYDZ010000089.1 GCA_021790415.1 Thermoplasmata archaeon
TTCTTCCCATCTCTCCTATATCACTGTTCATTCCCGCCTCAAGATTTTCAAAGAGGGGGTATAATCCAAACTGCTTTGCCTTATCTATTATCATCTCATCGGTAGCTTCTGGGAAGAATGTCTTCACATTATCAATAATGGAACCGCGGAACATGAAAGGTTCCTGTAAAACTGGGGCAATCAAATGTCTATAGGTGTTTGTATCAATAGTTTTTAGATCAACGCCATCAATGTAAATATTTCCCGAGGTAGGATTATAGAACTTTAGCAACAGATTTGAAAATGTGGTTTTTCCCGCACCGGTATGGCCAACAATTCCTACCTTTTCACCCTTCTTGATTTCAAGATTTATGTTTTTTAGAGCAGGCGAATCTCCATAGTAGAATGAAACATTATTGAATTTTATTGAGTCTGTAAATGTTTCCACTTTCTTATTTCCGCTCTTGGTGCCTTCATCTGGGGCACTGTCAATGATTCCATAAATTCTGGTAATTCCCACCATGGAAGACTGGTAAGAATTGTAAAGCTGTGAAAGTTGAGTTACCGGATCAAAGAATTCCTGGACATACACAACGAAACTTACCAGAATACCCACTGAAATTGCACTGGCTAACAGTTGCTGGGCTCCTGCTATTAAAACAATGGCTATACCTGTGGCTTCGATGACCCGAATGATTGCGCCATACATTGATGATAATCTCGCCGCTTTGAGATTTGCTTCGAAGTTGTCATTGTTAAGGCCATCGAATCTGGTCGCCATGCGGTCTTCAACATTGAATGACTTTATTGCCCTGATCCCACTGATATTCTCTGCAAGGTTTCCTGTTATTGCAGCTATGGTTCTTCTGGTTCTCAGATAATTTCTTCTGACTCTTCTCTGAATTGATATTGTGAATCCGGACAGCAATGGAATAACTATGAGAGCATAGAGAGTGAGATTAAAATCCAGATAGAACATAATGGAAATGGAAACGATTACGGTTGAAATTCCCGATACAACCTGCGGTATCTGAAATGTCAGAAATTCACTCAAGGTCTCTGCATCATTGGTTATTCTGCTGATTAGATAACCTGTCTTGACCTTCCCGAAAAATGAGACTGGAACTCTCTGCACGTTTTCAAAGGCACGGTCTCTCAATTCCTTAATGGTTTTTTGGGCAACGCCTGTTGAACTTATGGTTCTTATACGATTGGAGAAGAACTGAATGATATAGAATCCCAGAAATGCAGACCCAAATATGTATAGATCGGTGAAATTTCTATTGATCACGCCATTTATTGCAAAGCCAAGTGCAAGTGGGTATAGAGTGCCGGCAATTGCTGTTATGACTACCGCTGTGATCAGATAGGCACTGTCCCTGCGATGAGAAAGAATTTGCCTGACCAGACGCCTGAATACCCTTGCGCCCTTTTCGCTCTTTAATACATCTTCTTCCTCCTCCTCGTAACTACGCGGCATTGCTATCACCTCCCTGTTCAAAGGTAAAACCGTCGGTAATTCCCTTTAAATCCCCTGCAATGTCATATATTTCTTCAACGGAACCGTTTTGCAATCGAAGAACCCGATCTGCGAATTTTATGGCTGAATCTCTGTGTGTGACAATGAGAACCGTGGTTCCTGACATTTCTGATTTCACCCTCCTTAAGATTTCAAGTTCAGTTTCGGGATCAACACTGGACGTTGCATCATCCAGAATTAAAATCTTAGGTTCGGCCACTATGGCTCTGGCAATGGCAACTCTTTGTCTTTGGCCACCTGACAAGGTAATACCTCGTTCACCGACCCTTGTATTGTATTTTTCCGGCAAAGAATCAATGAAATCCCCTATGTCTGCTATCTTGGCTGCTCTCACAACGGCATCGATGTTTAATGAGGTATCACTTAATGTGATGTTATCCAATATTGTTCCTGAAAGGAGAGTTATTTCCTGAGGCACAAGTGCCACGGTCCTTCTAAGTTCTGGAAGAGGAATATCTGAAATATCCCGTCCGCCAATTGAAATGACTCCTGAAGTTGGTTCATAAAACCTTGGTATGAGATTTACAAAGGAACTTTTTCCAGATGCTGTTTTTCCTGTAATTCCAACTATTTGACCCTGAGGTATCTTCAGGTTTACCCCTTTGAAGATGTATCGCTTACCTCTCTGGAAAGATACGTTCTTGATCTCCAGATCTCCACTGTGTTTTATCTTGTTTGGACCCTGAATTTCCTCCTGCATTTCATCTGATAAAACAACATTTATTCTCTGGATTCCTGCTCTTGCATTTTCTGAAAACACTATGAGTCTACCAAGGAAGCTTATTGGAAATGTCATGATGCTGAAGATATTCACTGCTGCAACAAGGTTCCCAACCTGTGAGGCATTGATAATTGAGGTATATCCACCATAAAGTAATATTGCAGTTGCAGCAACGCTGATGGTTAATGGCATGAGATTATTGTAAAAACCTCTTAGTCTGGCTACATCCATATATTCATCAAAATATGATGTTGTGGTGTTACTGAACTTGTTTATCTCCTCATCTTCAATGGAGAAACCTCTTACAACCCTATTTCCGACGATATTTTCCTGAAGTTCCTCGTTCATATTTCCATAATATGTTCTTATTTTTCTCCAGTGTAATCTTTGTTTTCTTTGAAATACCACACCGGTCAATATGAGTACAGGCACTGTAATAATGAAAATTAGGGCATAAATTGGATCAAGGATAAACAGGAATGTTATACTGAAAATGATCATGAAAAGTGTTGGTAAAAGCTGGTTTGTTGTATTCATAATAAAATTTCTGGTAGCATCAACATCCATCGTTGACCTTGATAAGAGATCTCCGGAAGTTTGTGTTTCAAAGAACAGAAACTTCTTCTTCATCAGGTGATCGAAAATATTTTTCCTCATGCCGTATGCGTAGAGCTGACTGATGTATTGTGATCCGTAATTAACAAAGAACTGGAAAAAACCCGAAATGGCAGAGACTATGAGAATTAAGATCGCAAAATATTCAAGTGTTGCAAAATTCAATGATTGAATGGACGATACCGCATCACCAATAAGCACTGGTATCAAAAGCCTAGTTGCAGAGGTTATGACAGAGATGGAAATTACTGAATACAATATCCATCTCTTTCCCTTTAGATACTTTGAGCCGAAATATAGAGGATAAAGGACGGCTATTACATTACTTATCCTCTTTCTTAAATTTATAGGGTTATTCATATTGAACGCGAATTATTCAGTTAATTACCCCTTATTCTGTCATACGATTTAAGTTCATGTGAATTTCTACGGTAATCACCAACCGCTGGAAATTCTTCACCATTTTATGATGCAGAACTTTTGAATTAGTTCATTTATCGCACTGTTTTTTCTACACCATAATGCTATTTTCTTTGAAAATTTCATTGCCAGGTTGGAATTCTCATATTGAATCAAGTCTTTTCCCACTAAAAAAATAGTGGAGGCGGATTCCCACTGAGTAAAACGCAATTATTAAATCGGGGGTGCCTATATTGTCTTAGCAATATGCGTCGGTACAATCGAAAACTGCAAACTGAATATAGGAGAAGTCTATCGAACAGGGAGGCGACCATACTATCTGAATTGAGTTATAGTGGTAAAATAATCTTCTCACTTAAAGACTTAAAAAAATATGTCGATAACCCAAAAAACCTCATTGATGGCCTGTCACGAAAGAAATGGATTGTGAAGTTAAAGAATGGATTGTATCTCATAATACCATTTGAGGCTGGGAAACTTGGATCTGAAAATTACACAATCCACAGCTTTGTAATAGCATCTGTTTTAGCAGACCCATATTATATTGGTTATATTAGTGCCTTAAATTACCATGGTCTCACTGATAAAACTCCATCTAAAGTATACATAGCAACGCAAGAAGCTCACAGGTCTCGGACCATACTTGACACCGAATTCAAATTCATTACTGTCGTACCAAGAAAGTTCTTCGGGATTGTGGAGATAAATGTAGAAAACCATAATGTGTTAATATCATCCAAAGAAAAGACAATTGTAGACTGCCTTGATCACCCGGAATATTGTGAAGGAATTGAGGAAACTGCCAAGGCAATTTATTTTGGAGAAAGAGAACTTGATTTCACAAAACTTGTATCAATGTCAAAAGAAATTGAAAATAGTGCAGTGTTGAAAAGGCTTGGATATATATCAGAACACTTGAAAATCGAGAAGTTAAGAAATCTGATCCAAAATGTCGCTTTAGCCAGTGGGTACTCCCTCCTAGATCCGACAATTAAAGGCCATGGGAAGATAATTGAAAGATGGAAATTAGTAGTCAATGTAAACATCGACCCGGAATCGTGGATGCAATGATCTCTAAACAAGAGCTAAGGAGTGAGGCGAGAAAGAGGAAAGTTTCCCTTGATTTGATTGAAAAAGATTATGTTCTCGGCTGGGCGCTCTGTGCAATATCCTGCAGTGGATTTGCATCTAAAATTTCATTTAAAGGAGGTACTGCCCTTTCAAAGATTTATTTCCCCAGTAACTGGAGATTGTCAGAAGATCTAGATTTCACAATGCTTGAAGATAACAATGTAGAAGATATCGAGAAGGGACAAATTTCTGAGTTGCCATTGCTAATACTGGAATTATCTGGAATAGAGTCGAGAATCCAAGGAGAAGTTTTTTAAAACGAAACTTACCTTCAGTTTAGGTTACAATGCGATGGGCCGATCAGCAGGAACACCTTAAAAATTGAACTTTCAACCAAAGACTTTGTTGGTCCGGTTATAAGGAAAGAGGTTCCTAAGGTCTATGATTATGCCAATTTCTCTATGCTTTCATACTCTATTGATAACATTCTTAGTGAGAAAATGAGGGCTATACTGCAACGGGGCAAATTGAGAGATTACTATGATGTATGGAAATTGTTGAAAACGATCCAGTTCAGGCCTGATTATATAAGGGAGATGTTCACAAAGAAATGTCAAACAAAAGGTGTCGAATTCAGAGGAATAGATCAGTTCTTTCCACAGAACTTGGCAGATAATCTGAAACGATACACGAAAATTGGACTGACGCGACTTACCTCGGAGAATTTACCAGATATAGATGTGCTGTTAAAAGAACTGAGAAGCAATATGGTAAACTTTTTTGATTAGGAAGAGGAAAAGACTAAGGGATTTTATTGAATCAACGCACGTATCAATAATTTTCTAAGCGTAATTAATGAAATTTTTGAGAAAAGGCAATAAAGAAGAAAATAGGTAAAAAGACTTCAACCCGATAAAACTAAAACCTAAGTTAAACAAGTGTTATCTTTTAAGCTTAAGTGAATATTCGTTCATAAAAAATAAGGGTGGATTAATGTTGAATTATATGTAAATCTCATTCTGGAAGGTAATCTATTCTAGTGGAAGCATATGCCGAATCCAATTCTGAGATATCCTTCCTTTCCAGTTTGAAGGAAGCAGATTCTGCATTTTCCAATGCCTGATTGCTATTTTTTGCACCGGGGATTGGAATCACACCGTCCTTTGAGATCAACCAGTTGAGAGCAATCTGTGCTGAGGTTTTGGAATATTTTTCAGACAGGGATTTTAAAACGGCAAGGATATCTTTTACGGCATCCAGATTCTTTGAAGCAAATAATTCATTCCCCTCTCTAATATCTCCTTTTGGGGCATTCCCCTTATGGTATTTCCCTGTTAGTACTCCCTGTGCCAGAGGGCTCCATGCAATGATGGTTATATTGTTCTTCCTGCAAAATGGAAGAACCTCTTCCTCAATATTCCTCTGGAGCAGATTATACCTTACCTGATTGGATACGATTGGAACATCTCCAAGTATGTCCATGGCTTCCTCAAGGTCCCTGACTGCAAAGTTGCTCACTCCAACAGCCTTAATCTTGCCATTCTCGTAAAGTTCTTTCATGGCCTTAAATGTCTGTGAAAATGGAACCTGCTCCCAAGGGTCTGGCCAGTGAATCTGGTATAGATCAATATAATCCACTCCAAGTCTCTTAATGCTCGCCTCGGCAGCTCTCTGAAGTTCATCATATCTGAGATGGGCTCCAGCAACCTTTGTGGCAATGATGAAATTTTCCCGTCCATATTTCTTTAGAGCTTTACCCAACACCATTTCACTATTTCCATGTCCGTATGCTTCGGCGGTGTCCAGAAAATTGATACCGTTCTGCTTGGCGGTTCCAACAGCTTCTATAATGCTTTCTTCATCGGCTTTCCATGCATTGCTTGCTTGCCATAATCCCATTCCAATCTTTGAAACTTTTAAGAAGTTTTGTCCACCAATGTTCAAATAATCCATGATTTAATATTGGGCTCAAAAGTATAAATCTATCCTATTAGTGTTAATATTATTCTATTTTAGGAATAAGCCTCTTCACAAGTAATGAAAAAAGGCGCTTGACGCATTTCTCGAGATAACCATGAATAGAGTCGGCACACTACTCCTTGATACGGCTGAATAATAAATCCTATTTCAAAAAGACGAATGGTCTATCACTAAAATTATACGGGCTCAAGGTAGGCATTGGATAGGTTTCAATTACTTATTATTAGCCGTAATGAGTAAGTAAAAATAATTTCATGCGTTTCTCGCCGAGAAGGTTATGGTATTATTTATTGCATTAAAGTGATTCTGTGAATTAATTTCTTTCACCTTTATTATATTCTCCCAATACCTTTCTATCTCTTTGCTACTTCTTCTGAACTGTTCTGCATGACTAGGTTGAGGGATCAGCAAAAATAGAACATGTGATGTGATAAACATAAAAATTGATGGGGCATTTATAAGGTAAAAGATTTTGGACGCTAAAGAACTAGTGTATTGTTCTCTATTCACTCTTGGAAAATGTTGATAAATCAACAAAGACTTTCCCAACCGATAAAAGTTCTCTAGCTCA
>JAJYDZ010000090.1 GCA_021790415.1 Thermoplasmata archaeon
GCTCTGTTATTCTTGGAAAGATATGCGACATCAATCGTTTTGAGAATGAATGGAACACTAATACATGCTGATCTCAACGCATCGTACAACATAATAAAAAAGGCGATCCCTTAACTGAAATGGAACGGGATAGAGGGTATGGGGTTATATCCAAGAAGTTTAAGTATCAAACAGATGATAACTTCCAAAGGTGGATGTTAACCATGTTAACAGAAATCGTAACCTAGTGCATCTTGAAATAGAACCGAATAAGGCAAGAGAGGAGGAACAAGATAATGGAAAAAAGTGATTGTCCAGTTGACACTACGGGTAGAAGATGAGTATGAGCGGAAATGAACAGGATTGGTCTCCAGATAGGCCGGGGCTGAAGATTCTCCTTCAGAACTGTTGCAACTCGAATGATATGGACAAAGTTCTAGGTCATAGTGAATTATTCAAGAACCTATATCTGCCGTCCGTGAAGAAGTACATAATCGGAATTCCGATGAAATCCAAAAAAATTATCAACCTCAACGATTGTTGCTTGTCAATTAATGAATCATACAAAGGGTGGGTATAAAGTGCTTTTCCTGAGTAAATCGCAAGATAAACGCAAAAAAGGTGTTGCCATAGTCACTGCCCAATTGCTATTTCACATAGATCCAAATGTGGACCCAACTCAAGAGATAAAGGAGTTTGTCAATATTCTGATTGACAAAAGTGAATTAATTGTAACTGCTTACGGCCGGACCTCAGGAGACGAGGTTGCAAAGTTGATTTTGAAAGAGGGACTGGATACTGAAGAAGTAAAAAGTAGGATTTTGCGCTACAAAAGCAGAAAGAATTTAACCGACAACAAAAATAGTGCTGATCTTAAAAGTGCTCTTTCTGATTATCTGTCCAATTATTGCTACAAGTCAAAAACTTATGATGGATTGGTCGACCAGATTCAGTTTTTTCCAAAGATTGTTTACAAGAATTTGGGTTTGGGATTTGCCATAGACGATGAGAATGTAATAGATATTATGGAAACACTCACGGAAGAAGAAAAAGCAAGTCTTCTTCAAAATGTTAATGCGAGAATTGCCAAGAAGGATAGAGAGTACAGGGTGGGAGAGGAACTCGAAAAATACCTTAACGATGCTGGGTTGAAATATGGAATTGACTGCACTGTTGATGATTTTGTGTGTGTAAACAAGAATTATTTTGGGATCAAGGTTTACATTGGAGAGCGTGGAATCCTTGACTGGTTTGATGGTACATTTGAAGAATTGAAAGCAACCTTGTGGAATGAACTGAAATTAGAGGCTGAGAATAAGGTCACTTGCCCGTTCTGTGGAAAGAAAATAGTAAGATATGTCGCCATGCATAAACTAAAAAACTGTGATTGTGGTGCAACGATTCAAATTATCGACTATTCCTTGACTAGAGGAAACATCATTCACATGAAAAAAGACATCGCCTTTATGAAATTGGATGGAGCTTGATTGCCATCAACATGTTCTTTGAATTGGCAATAGACATGCCAGGCAGGAGAAAAATTATGCAAAGGATAGGAGTTCATTGCATCTCTCTATAAACATAGTTTCCAATTGAAATTGCATTACGGGAAGATCACCTGCCAAAGAATTGCCTCGAGGTCTTCTCTCCACCTTTCAAATATTCCGTGAATTCATCGAAAAGCCACTTCATCGCTCCAAAATTTTTCAGCCACAGTGAGCCAGATGCCTTAATGTAGGAACCTGCTTCGTCGGGCTCACCAGGTGTTATGTAATTGCTGTCTGGAGGAAGGTTAACATCTCTAAGAAACAATACTGGCACATACTTGTTAGACTCAAACGCCTTTCTTAGTGCGCTCTTGGATTCCATAGTTATGCCAGTCGTCAAGTATAGAAGAAGAGCCCCATTATAATCCCATTCAGCACTATCTTCATCATATTGACCTAGGAGCTTTTTTGCCCTTTCATAGTCATTTCTGTACATGTATAAGAGAAGGAGTGAATATCGATTGCCTTGATTATCATTCGGGTTAAGGTCCAGCAACCGTTCATATATTCTTTGAGCATCGTCCAATTTTCCAGAATTCCACAACGCAAACGCAAGACCCTCCTGTGCCCTCATATACTGCCTTGTTTCGATGATCCTCCAGAAATTTCCCTTTTCTCTATGGAATATTTCTTTACCAAGAATCCTTTCGGCGGTATCGACACCCTTACCGTAGAGCTCTATTTTTCGGCTGTTATCTTTTTCCATTTCCGCCAGAATTATGTAAGCGTCAGGGCAATTTTCAGAAATTTCAAGAGCTCGTATTGTCATAATCCGGCGTTCTTCTCCCTTCTTACTGAAAGCTTCATAAGCAAGAAGTTGAGCCCGATCCTCGGCTTTATCCGGGTGAAAGTTTTCTATCATACCGGAGCTTCTTGCCTCACTGTAAAAATCATTGGCTTCCTCGACAGTCTTGAATTTCCGGCCGTTCATGAGCTTGCTCAAGATCCATAGTTCTTTCTCCAAGGCTCTCCTGTCATAGTTGAAAAAATCGAAGTTTTCATTGCCCTTATCCTTTGATTTATGGCTAGTTTTACTCTTCCCTTGATGATAATCTTTTTTGCTCACAGTCATTTTCACCAGACTGATCTGTTACCGTTAGGTTATTTATAGACTTTATCGAATCAAACTCAATACAGCAAGAAAATATGTGAATATACACATAGAATCAACACCTTGAATTTACGCTCGAAATTGTCTTCAAACATATGGGCTTGAAAACTTCTCCCAAATCAAAGAAAATTCAGAATAGACCGGTTGGGATTTGTTTAAATTTTGGCAATCCCGGAGCTTAAATGTAACGGGATAGAGGGCATGGGCATATATCTAAGAAGTTTAAACATCAGACAGATGATAACTTCCAAAGGTGGATGTTAACATGGTTAACGGAAACCGGAACCTAGATATGTCGCTGTACCCAAATAAACAAGGCTTTCCGAGGAGGTTATTCCATTATAGTAACTTTTACTCCAACAAGTTCTGCCGCTTCCGCCTGCTTCCGGTCCGACGTAACAAGCTCTCCTTCGTTTTCGAGAGCGAATTGGATGAACATAACATCATAAACGGTGATTTTGAGCTTTACAGCCAAGACAATGGCATTGATAGCAAGAGAGTATCGTCCGCAATCAAAACCATCGTTCTGAGCGATTCCACAATATCCCTCAGGTCTTCGAGCGCAACTTCATATCTCATGGCTTTCTTCCATAGGGCATTACCTGTTTCCAGCAATGCAAATCCGAGCGTTGTGCCCGATGATGCGAAATCGCCAGCTTTTTCCCAACCCGACTCGTGAGAAACGTACTTAACCAGGATGGATGAGTCAATGACCTGAATCCCTATCATCCCTAATGCTCTTGGATGCGAAACCTGGCTCGGATGGTTTAACTCTTTCTCTTATTATGGCATCGAGTTTCTCTCTTTGCTGTTGAGCGTTGAGATCGTGCGTCATTTTTCTCACGTATTCTTTGAGTTTCTCGGACGGGTTCACACCACTTTCAACGAGCTTTTTGTAATCTTTGTCATCAATACGTATACTAACTACTCTACTCATGTTTATAGATTGTATACAAATATTAAAACCTTTGATCAACCCGAGCGTGGGGAACAAATTTTTTTAACCTTTTCCTGAACAGTTCTATGATTCTTTGTGATTATAACATAAACCCTCTATCCTATGTATCTTCTTGGAATATCTGCCTTAACGGATGTTCCGATACTATATTCTGGGTCACAAATAGTAAGAGGGGAAACCACAATTAGGAATCTCAATATGGAGTTTATGAATTCTTTTACTTATTCCATATGTGCTTATATATGATATATGTATTAGTACGTTAAAAATGGATAGACACTTACTAAATCTTCTCAGGGAGAGGATGTTGGATAGGGGCTCACTACAGAAACTGCCGGAAAAGTCGCTTCAGGAATCATTCATATTGAATACCTGGGGAACTAATGCAATAGAGGGAAACACCCTTACTCTGGATGAGGTAACCAAGGTAATTGAAAGTGGCTTGACTGTACCTAACCGCCCGGTGAGAGACTTGATGGAAACAATTCAGCATCATAATGCTTTGGTTGAAGTGGTAAGTGGAAGAATATGTGACGTCAACATGAAAAGTGCATTGGATTTGCATGATACACTCTTCCATGGAATCCTTAGGGACGCGGGAAAGTGGAGAATGGTGAATGTAAAGATAACCGGTTCAAAGTATTCCCCTCCAAGCGTAGAAAAGCTCATTTCTCTACTTCAGGAATGGGAGGAGCATTACAAGGTAATGGAAAGGAATCGCGAAGATGTTTTTTCTCAGGCTGCCGAAATGCACTTTGGTTTTGAATCCATCCATCCTTTCTCCGATGGAAATGGAAGAGTCGGCAGGTTACTGCTTAATATACATTTCATCAATCACAACTGGCCACTTATTCAAATTCTACCTCATGATCGGAACTCGTACCTAGATGCTTTAGAGTCTGCCTATCATAATGTTAAGAACAAATTGAGAGAGTTCCTGGAAACAAATATGGCAAGTTCGCTAATATTTATGCTTGACATGGTAGGATCCAACGAGGACAGGCTATTGACCCTGAACGAAGCAAAGAAAGTCTCCGGTACGGAATACTCGACAAAATATCTGGCACTTAGAGTCAAACAGGGAGAACTTCCGGGAATTAGATTAAACAATAAGTGGAAAACAAGTCCCATGGCCATAAGCCTGTATCGCGAAATAAAAGGCAGGTAGTGGTAATTCATAACTCACTCAAAGTCAGATACTTCCAGCTTTGAATGTTCACCCCACATTCTGAAATCATTCTATTTCATTAAGGTATTGTGAGAGGGCTCTCTGATATTCAGACAATAAGCCATGATTTCCTGAAATGATAAAACTTAGAGGAGTCTTGAGAGACTTCTCAAGTTCACCATACCTAAACAGAGCAATACACAGGAACATCAGGGCTGCGGGTTCGTCATTTTCTTTATACATTCGTCTCAGTATATCAACTGCACTTTCATTTTTGCCAGTAACACTCATAGAACTTCCCATCTGAATTTCAGCTTGAGTTTTCATTATTCCTGAAAGTCCCAATCCTATGGTCGTCTGATGTAGGGGAATTGCCGAAGTCTCCTTACCCATGAAATCCAACACGTTTGCGTATTCGAACAAGTACACGGCATTTTCTCGGTATTCCTCAAAAACTTCTTGGAATTTAGCTAGCATCACTTCTGGATTGTCCCGACGTTTCCAAGCTTACTCTATAATCTTATTCAGATCGTACATTCGTCTCAAGTGAGGAAAAAAAGAGAAATTCCTAAATTCCCATGGTATTAGGCACTATGTCCGCTATCTTCTCAAAGAGTTTCTTCTGTTCTTTGGTCAGTTCCTGGATAACGATCTCTTTGTCGAATACTTTGCATTTCAGGTTTCGTAATGTGTCAAAGGCCATTTCCACTGATCCGATCTC
Source organism: Thermoplasmata archaeon (assembly GCA_021790415.1). The sequence goes on from JAJYDZ010000090.1 coordinate 5,485, forward strand.
TTTCTGTACCTCCATATATACTATGAGGGAAAGAAATATGATGAACAGGTATCCCCTCAAAGCCTCTTCACTATGAACCCTGAGAGGAAGCAGCGAAAGATCATCCTTGGAGTATGAGTATGCCTTTTCCACAAACTGTCTTGTGTAATATAATGGAATAAGTTGATCTCTCTCAATTGATTGTGAACTCATGACCTGAACAGCGACAACCTTTACCTATTACACTGAAGGTTCCTGATTTTTCCCGTTAAACAACTCTCCATAACCGATCTTTTTCAGTGTATCCGTGGAAGCGGGCATCAGGTTGAGATACCATGTCTTATGCTCTTTCCCGATGAAATGATCCTCAATGTTTTGATTGTTTCTGCTTTTGTTACCTTCACCAACCTAACGCATCCCCCTGCAATCCCCCTGACAATTTTCTCTTACCTAGCTGGAGATCCACTGGATTTCACAATTTCTTCCGGGCATTCCCTCTTAGCTTTGCTTGCAGCATCCTTGATCATCGAAAAATATGGTTAATTGAATGATGTTTTGGGATTTATTTTTCCAGTTTCTTGCTCCAGAATAATGTGTTATTTGACAGAATTAATCACAGAATCAAGCATTTTATCCACTCTTCCTGCGAGTTCCTCCATTCCATTATACTGAGAGAAAAGTTCAACTGCGCTCTGGATTGCCACATGGGTTTTGTCACTTTCCACGTAGATGTAAATCCTCAAGGGCGGAATTATGCCTGCCCTCAGATCATTGTCAAAAACTTCCCTGGCAAGCTTCGGGTTAAAGACTTCCAAGATTTTGTTCCCTTTTATCTCAACTCCAATCTTCTTCAAATTAGCCTGCGCATCTATGACTGAGATGACCTTCAGGCCATTCTCATCCACAGATCTCTCAAGGTGCTCCACCGTTTCTGCGAAACCGAATTTTGAAACTATTTCTTTCACTTTCATTTCTATCACTCCACGCAACACGACATCTTTGTCATATCCCTAGTGAACGACTGTGAAGTCAACTTTATGCCTTCCGCCACAGTGGGAAAAATATGACTGTTATCTATGATATCGTGATATGTATATCCACTTTTGATTGCTATCACACCTTCTATAATAAATTCTGCTGCATAAGGCGCCAGTACATGGACGCCAACGATCTTTCCCGTATTCTCATCAGCTACAATCTTGAACATCCCTGTATCTTCTCTCAATATTCTCGCTTTCGGCACTGTATTAAGAGGAAGCACCCGGCTAACTGCCTTTCCAAAGTTCCTGTTGTACTCATCCTCCGTG
>JAJYDZ010000091.1 GCA_021790415.1 Thermoplasmata archaeon
ATTTGTATTGGATTCAACGTTTCCAAATGCAACCTGAGAACTTGACAATGACACATTTATTGAATTTATAACATTATTCTCCAATATACTGAATTGTGTGCCAAGGTAATCAACGTTCACATAAAATTTCCCATGTGGTAGATAAGCTGTAAAACCAGAACTCTCTGTAATATTATAAAATGCATAGCCTGTTAATGTGGAGAATGACAATGAAGCGCTTTCACCTGATACTAAACCGCTTAGACTGACATTCGTCAGGTATGTTTGCACAACCGGAACCAAAATGTTTAAGCTTGTGCTTGAAGAACTGCTTACTGTAAAGTGTTCCTGATAGCCGCTGGATATTACTTTACCAGTTCCAGGTATTGTCACATAACTGGGTGCTACATTCAGGGTATAATTACCATATGTAAGCATGTCAGTATACGAACCAGAAGTGCTTGAAGTTGTAAATGCGCCACCAACCAAAGATATTGAAGTCTGCACTCCACTAAGTGGTGCTATTTCATTTCCGTTCAGGTCATATGTAAAAGCAAATGACACGTTCTTCGCCGGGGCACTATACGCACTAGAATTTGTACTTACTCCAAGTAGGCCTATAATCAAAATTAAGACCATTACTGAGGTGATGGTATGTTTCATGTTCAATTGTATCTTCCTCTTTTTTCGCTAAATAAACCGTGCGATATAAACATTGCTTAAAAGAATTATTGTGTATGACTTATTTTTTTGAAGTCATAATAATGAGACCTCATGACTATTTCATATGGCTTCAAATCAACTTCAGGAAACAGGAGATATGAATTGGGTATCGTTACACCCATCTTCTCCATGAAGTCCCTTGGCCTGCTTGTTACCATGTCAATTATTAATTCTGGAGAAAGTCGGTTTATGCCTCTTTGGTACCTGAAAAGAAATTCCATTTCCCTAAATATGTGAGGTTCAGTGTTCATTGCATTATCTGTACCAAGCAGCACAAGATCGGTTTCCCTGCATAAGTCATTATAATCCTTTCTTTCACCGTAAAATACGTTTGATCTTGGGGTTATAACTATTGGTATTTCCAAGCCTGCTAATTCATGAATATCGTCCTTTGTGCAATAAAGGCAATGTATAACCAGATCTGGATTAATTTCCTTAAGACTAGAAATATCTTCTCTATATCTTTCGCTGAAATGAATGCCGGTTATCCCTTTCTCAGCTCTCGCTGCCTTGGATAAACTTATTCCGAAGCTTAGATCTATGTCGGAAATAGCACTGAGTTCAATGCCATTTACCTTATCCTTGATTTTTAAATAATCATTAATGTCCTTTGCTCCTGATAATACGATTGCAAAGGGATCTCCGGTTTTCTCTGCAATAATAGTTCTTATTCCAGCGCTTCCTGTTTCACGAAAATCAATAAAAGCGCATGTTCCTGAGCCTCTCATTATCTTTTTTGATTTTGCTATTCCCTTTATGATTACATCCTCACTTGCGCTGTTCAGATGTTTGAGCTTAAAACCTCCGGGTCCAACAATCTCTGCCAATGTTCCAAAGGGTTCATCCTGAATGAAGGTATCTCCAAGATGAGTGTGTGAATTGATTGGTGCAAGAATAATGGTTCCTGCATCATCACCCTTATCAGGTTCCTGATCCTTGAATTTTCCTGTTAGGGTATCGATATACCCTCTTTTTGGATTTCCGTCCAGATAAACTGTTCCGCCAATGATCATGTATTAACCCTTCATTACTGCAACAGGGACATTTCTGCTCACCGGAATTGCAAGATTCGCATCCCTCACCGCCATTATTACGTCATTTATATTTTTATAGCTACCTGGGGATTCCTCAGCGATTGTACTTGAAGAAACGGCCCTCAGATATATCCCTTCGTTTTCCAATTTTTCCTTCACTTGGTCCGATTTGAACGATTCCATGGATTTCTTTCTGCTAAGTTTTCTTCCGGCGCCGTGACATGTTGAACCAAATGAAAGTTTCATATTCTCCTTTTTTCCAACGAGAACATATGATGCGGTTCCCATATCTCCCGGGATAATTACCGGATGACCATACTTAGAAAAAATACTCCCGCTTAAATATTCTCCCGCAAAGGCTCTGGTGGCTCCCTTTCTGTGAACTATGAGCTTCTTCTTCTTACCTTCTACAATGTGCTCCTCTATCTTTGCTATATTATGAGCAAGACTGTATACGGTTTTTATCTTTTCCAAATCTATATCCTTTGAAAAGACTTCCTTGAATGATTCTCTTATTTTATGAACAATTATGGCTCTATTCACATACCCAAAATTAGCTGCAGCAAACATTGCGCCAATATAAGATTCCCCAGTTCTGGATTTCGTCTTTACAAAGTTAAGTTGCCTATCCCCGGTTACATTTTCTGAAGATTCTTCCCTATTGATGGATGCAATGTAATCTGTAGCTATTTGGTGTCCCAGACCTCTTGATCCAGTGTGTATCATGATTAATATTTCATTTTCGCCCATGATGCCAAAGTCTCTGCTTATCTCGCTCTCAAAGATTTTCTCAACAGTCTGAATTTCAAGAAAATGATTCCCCGAACCAATTGTACCAAGCTGTGATTTTCCTCTGGATTTTGCCTCGTTTGAAACCTTTTCCGGATCAGCCATAATTGATGATCCCAGATCTTCAGTGTGCGTTTGATCCTCTTTGGTAGCAAATCCATTTTCGATAGCCCATTTAACTCCAGACTGCAGAACCTCATTCATTTCCTGATCGTTGAGTTTGATATCCCTGCTCTTGCTCATCCCGGCTGGTACCTTGGTGAATATTTTATCAAGTAATGCCTTTTTTTTATCACGGATATCATTCAATGTCATTCCTGTTGAAACTAGTGTTACGCCACAATTGATATCATATCCGACACCGCCTGGACATACAATTCCTTCCTCATAATCAAACGCAGCAACCCCGCCAATGGGAAAACCGTATCCCCAGTGGATATCAGGCATTGCCATTGATGCTCCTATTATACCGGGCAATCTGGCAACATTCATAACCTGTTCCAGACTCTTATCCTCCCTCAGATATTCCATGAGTGAATCGCTTGAAAAGATCCTGCCTGGAACATTCATTCCGTCTGAAACCGGAATTTCGTAAATGTTATTTCCAATTTTTGTTATGTTTACTGTCAGATTTACAACCCCATGATAGCAACCTATTAATGTATTCAATTATAATATTGGTTTGATGGAAATATTCAAAACAGATTCCTTTAATGAAGATCTAAGATTCAAGATTAGGCTCCAGGCTTATTTGAGACTTACCGCGTTAAAGATTTCCGTTTCCAGAAAAGAGGAGAACAAATTCATGCCATACATAATGGAAAGGGAATCTAAATTGAGAGAACTGCTCAAATGCAATGATGAGTTCCAAATTTTTGATGGAGAAAAGAAAATTTTTCCCTGAAAATAGAGGATGGTTTTCACATTATCTTCTAAATTTTCTCCTAAGTGAAAATTAATAGTCACAAAAGTTATATGGTTCTGAAAGACTTGAATAGTAAAGTCAATGTTCTCTTTAAAGAGATTGATGAAAGCCTTGATACGGTTAGGAGACACCTTTCCATAGTTCAGACGCTTTTGAAAGAGCAGCCAGCTGGTATAATTAAGATATCAAAATTGACAGGATTAGCGGAGCATAAAATCAGATATTCTTTGAGGATACTTGAAAAAGACGGCATTATAATACCTTCCAAGGAGGGGGCAATGCTGTCACCGGATTTTATCGATGACAAGAATGGCATTGTGAATGAAGCCGCAAAGATATTGCAAAAATGCAGCGAACTGAATGATGAAATAAGAAAGTCATTTACTGGAAAGAAATGAAGGAAGAACTCCCCCCGTTGAAATTTGGCGATTACTGGATCAGGAAGGCATTGCCAACTGACGCCAAAGAAATGATCAATTGCATGCAGAGTGTAATGGATGAAAGAATATATCTGGTAAGTGAATATTATTTTTACACAGAGAGGGGAGAAGCTGAAAGGATAAAGAATCCAGATGATCTCAATCTAATAGCCACACTTGGCGATGAGGTTGTGGCATTACTTACCATTCAAAGGGGAATGTATAAGAAAACAAGACATACCGCTTCTCTTGGAATAGCGGTAAAGAGGAAACACCGGGGTAAGGGCCTTGGAACTGTTATGATAAAGCGAGCCGTTGAATGGTGCAAGATGAATGATATTAAGAAACTCAATCTGGAAGTTTTTTCAAGCAATGAATCTGCAATCCGGCTTTATGAGAAGCTTGGTTTCGTAATTGAAGGAAAGAAGAGGGATCAATTCAACATTGACGGAAACTTTGTGGATGATGTGTTGATGACCTACAAATTGGATTGATTCGTGAATTTCACCCTATTTCCCACAATTTCATAATCAAAGTTAAGCAGGGTTGATATTGCATCAATATAGAGATCAAGTTCAACGGAATGAACTCTTGCCATCAAAGATTCTGCGGTATCTGAAGGCATTACTGGAACTGTCTCCTGTGCAATAATTGGTCCATGATCTATGTCATTGTCCACCATATGAATTGTGCACCCGGTCACTTTAGCGCCACTTTTTAAAACTGCATGTTGGACGTTGATTCCATACATCCCTTTTCCTCCAAAGCATGGGAGAAGAGATGGATGTGTGTTCACAATTTTTCCATGAAAACTATGGATAAATTCCTCAGGGAGTATTTTGAGGAATCCTGCTAAGGCAATTATATCAGGTTCTAACTTTTTCACTTTCTCTATTACATCGCTTATATGAGATAAACGGTAGTGAATGACCGGGATGTTCATTTTGCCTGCTCTGCTCACGGCACCCGAATCCGGTCTGTCTGATACCAGTGCGATGATATCCCCATTAATTCTCTTATGAGAACAGGCATGGTAAATTTCCTGAAAGGTTGTTCCTTCGCCTGATGCCATTACCAATATTCTTCTTTTCATCTGCTGAACCATTATGACCTCCACTTCCTTAAGGATTACACTTCCAAACAAAGGAAAGATTGGTGATGGGTTACATTTATGAATTTTAAGAAAAGGAATTTAACCTATCATATGTGTGTGAAATTTGATCTCTATATTTCCTAATATTGATTTTGAATCCTGTTAGGTAAATGGTTAAACTCGAAGTGAGGTAAAGTGTTTTATGGATTATGCTTTCAACAGAATATTGAGCTTTAAAGCGCTATCTTATTCTAATAATATATGATCTATAATTTTTCAGCCCAATATTTTTATTTACTCCGGTTAACTCATCTCATTGATGGAGATCTGGATTGAAAAATATAGACCTGTGAAACTTTCTGATATATATGGACAGGATGAGGTGGTATCAAGACTGGAATCATTCGTGAAAGAGAAACAATTACCTCATTTGATATTCGCGGGTCCTGCTGGTGTTGGTAAAACATCTGCTGCCATAGCATTGACAAGGGAACTTCTAGGGGAAAACTGGAGAGACAGTTATCTTGAACTCAATGCCTCAGATGAGCGGGGCATAGACATAATAAGAGAGAATGTGAAGGAATTTGCAAGGATAAAACCGTTCAATGATCTTGGTTTGAGGATCATATTCCTTGATGAAGCCGATCAGCTCACTTCAGATGCCCAGGCCGCCCTTAGAAGAACCATGGAAAGATTTTCAGCAACAACAAGATTTATTTTTTCATGCAATTATTCTACACAGATTATTCCTCCAATACAGTCAAGAGCCGTTGTAATGAGATTTCATCAGCTCTCTGATGATGACCTGAAGAGTTATTTAAAATTCATAGTAAGCAAGGAGAATATGGATCTGGATGATGATGCTCTAGATGCCATTTGTGAAGTGTCTTCCGGTGATGCCAGAAAAGCCACAAGCATCCTTCAGACATTGAAATATTCAGGTGAAAAGTCTCCAAAGGCAATTTTTGAAATGTCTGGGAATTTAGAGCCAGCTGATTTTGAAAAAATTGTAAAACTTGCAATGGAAGGTCTCTTTGATGAAGCAGTTGACCTTATTGAAAAGCTCACGGTTGATCGTGGATATTCAGCTATCGATCTCATTAAGGGCATGCATTCTTTCATACGAAAGCAGAGGATCGGGCAGAAACAGAAACTTGCCATCATAGAAGCTCTTGCTGAGGCTGAATTCAGGCTGGTTGAAGGAGGTAGCGACAGGGTTCAGCTGGACGCCTTAATGGCCAAATTATCCTGGATTGGACAGGAACTCAACTGAAATCCATCAGTGTGGCTTCTCTTTTTGTTTCCATCTCTTTCTTCATTTTACCAATCATCATTGATTCTTTCCTAAGGCTAGAGTTGTAATAGGCAATATCCCTTCCATTCTTGAATACCAGGATAAAAACCTCACCAGCATTGAACCTACCCGTTCTTCCACGTCTCTGAATTGATCTGATTTCTGATGGAACTGGTTCATAAAATATGACCATGTCGGTGGCAGGTATATCCAGACCTTCCTCGGCCACGCTAGTGGCAACCAACACATTGTAGGAACCGTTTCTGAATTTTTCTATGCCTTCCCTCTGGCTCTTTTGGTTCATCCCTTCTTCACCCTTTCTTGATGATTGGCCCACAAACCTCAGTGGTTTCAGAATGGATGATTTTTCTTTTAAATATTCTATGAGAAATGTGGACGTCTTTCTGTAATGTGTGAATATTATGACCTTTGAACCGCTTCCTTCCATAACTTTTCTTTCGGCAAGTTCTAATGCTTTCCTGAATTTTGCATTTTCATATGTTTTGAAGAT